>CAXUEV010000270.1:0-2870 GCA_964250105.1 uncultured Sphingomonadaceae bacterium | reverse complement strand
CGCGGCCAGCGCGAGGCGGCCAAGGGCAAGCAGTCGGGGCGGACGCAGGAGATCCAGCGGCTGATCGGGCGGTCACTGCGCGCGGTGACCGACCTGAAGAAGCTCGGCGAGCGCCAGATCACGCTCGACTGCGACGTGCTCCAGGCCGACGGCGGCACGCGGACGGCGTCGATCTCGGGCGCGTGGGTGGCGCTGCGGCTGGCGGTCGACGGGATCATGCGCAAGCACAACCTGAGCCTCGACCCGCTGACCCGCCAGGTCGCCGCGGTCAGCTGCGGCTTCCACGCCGGCGCCGCCGTCCTCGACCTCGACTATGTCGAGGACTCGGCCGCCGAGACCGACGCCAACTTCGTCCTGACATCCGACGGCGGGCTCGTCGAGGTGCAGGCGACCGCCGAGGGTGCGGTGTTCGACGAGGAAGGCCTGCTGCGCATGCTCCGCCTCGCCCGCATCGGCTGCGGCGAGATCTTCGCCGCGCAACGCGTCGCGGCGGGACGTTGATACGCTCGGCCGGTTGCCCTATTCTTACGCAGTGAACGCCTACCAGCCACTGCTCGATTTCGCCGCGAAGACCGGCGACAAGGACGCTCGCGCAGCGATCCTGCACAGCCAGCGACGGCTTCTCGCCATACGCGACCGGGGCGCCCGGCTGGTTGCGGTCGCCCTCCTGGCGGTCATGGTCGTCGTCATCGTCGAGCTCGCCGTGGCGACGGCGGCGTCGTTCGGACTGATCGCGACGGTGGCACTCGGCTCCGGCGACCGCACGCACCTTCTGGCACTGCTCGTCGCGGCTCTGGCGGTGGTGTCGATCGGATTTCTCGCTTGGTCTTCGCATCGCGAATCGCTCGTTGCCGAAGGCAGTCGCTTGTCCGATCTCCTCAGGGCCGAAAGCGAGCCACGAAAGAGCGATGGCTGACGCCTCCCTGCCGACGGTGCAGTCGGCGGAGTGGCGGAACCGGATCGCGACCGCGCCGCAGTTGCTTGGTGACAACTCCGGCTCCCGGCGCAAGTATGCGGTCGCCTGCGTCGCCTATCTCGAGAGCGTGCCCGATCCGCTGGCGCTCGACCGCGATCCGGACGGCCTCTCGCGCGAGCGCGCTATCGCCCTGACCGAGATCGGGATTGATCCGCTCGACAGCGACGACGACGAAAGCGGCTTTCTGGTCTGGCTGACGGCGATCGCGGCAGCTGGCTTTGTCGCTGCGGCGGCGCTCCCGTCGATCGCGATCGGCGTCAGCGTCGCGGAAGTCTTGAGTGCACTTTTTGCCCTTCGAACCTATCGGCTCAAGCGTGAGCGCGAAGCGCAGTCGGAGCGGATAAGGCGGGCGATGCTGCAATTTCGTCTCAAGCTGGCGCGGTGACGGTCTCTATTCCCCGCCTCGCGCCCGGCCGGCTCGTGCTGGCGACGCATAATCCGGGGAAGGTGCGCGAGATCGGCGACCTGCTGCGGCCGTTCGGGATGGACGTCGTCGCCGCCGGCGACCTCGGGCTGGCCGAGCCCGAGGAGACGGGAACGACCTTCGCCGCCAATGCCGAGCTGAAGGCGGTCGCCGCGGCGACCGCCAGCGGGCTGCCGGCGCTGGCCGACGACTCGGGGCTGTGCGTCGATGCGCTCGGCGGCGCGCCGGGCATCTATTCGGCGCGCTGGGCGGGCGCGGCGAAGGATTTCGCGCTGGCGATGGCCAAGGTCAATGCCGACCGCGTCGCCGCCGGCGGTCCCGACACCGCGCACTTCGTCTGCGCGCTGTCGCTGGCTTGGCCCGACGGCGAGGTCGCGACGTTCGAGGGACGGATCGACGGTACGCTCGTCTGGCCGCCGCGCGGCACTCGCGGCTTCGGCTACGACGCGATGTTCGTCGCCGCCGGCATGACCGAGACCTTCGGCGAGATCGATCCGGCCGTCAAGCACGCGATGAGCCATCGTGCCCGCGCCTTCGCGCAGCTCGTCGCGGCGTGCTTCTGACCCGTTTGGCGGCTCCCCTATCCGTGCTAGGCTGGCGAGAATGCCGTGGGAGGAGACGATCATGACATGGCGCAACCGCGCGAAGGCCGCGGCGGCGGCGGTCGCCGCGTTCGTCGCCGTCGGCGCAGCGGAGGCGCAGACGATGCAGATGGCTCCATCCGACCAGGCGGCGATCACCCGGATCCTCGCCGCCGAGGAAGCGGCGTGGAACGCGGGTGACGCCGTCGCCTTCGCCGCGGCGACGACGCCCGACGTCGTCTTCACCAACATCATCGGCATGTTCTCGGTCGGGCGGGCGCCGTTCGTCGCGCAGCACGAGCGCATCTTCGCGACGATCTACAAGGGCAGCACGATGACGCAGACGGTCGAGCATATTACGCTCGTCCGCCCCGACGTGGCGGTCGTCGACACGCTGACCAGCGTGCGCGGCTTCGCCAGCCTGCCGCCGGGCATGGCGGCGACCGACGGCGCGCTGCGCAGCCGGCTCGAGCAGGTCATGGTCCGCGGCGATAGCGGCTGGACGGTCGCCGCGTTCCACAACGTTGCGGTCAACGCCGCCGCGCTGGCGGGCGGACCTCCCAAGAAATGATTTCCGGCGGCGCGACCGATCGCCTCGCGGTCTACGTCCACTGGCCGTTCTGCGTGTCGAAATGCCCGTACTGCGACTTCAACAGCCATGTCCGCGCGCGGATCGACGAGGACGGCTGGCGCGACGCGCTGGTCGCCGACCTAGCGCACGAGGCGGCGCTGACGCCGGGGCGCATCGTCGGCAGCATCTTCTTCGGCGGCGGCACCCCGTCGCTGATGGCGCCGGCGACGGCGGCGGCGGTGATCGCCGCGGTCGGCCGCCACTGGCGGCTCGACGCGGACTGCGAGATCACGCTCGAGGCCAATCCGTCGAGCGTCG
>CAXUEV010000269.1:0-2874 GCA_964250105.1 uncultured Sphingomonadaceae bacterium | reverse complement strand
TCGCGCCATTCGCCGACGCCGGCCGAGCCGAGCCGCTTCGACAGCGCCCCGTCGCTGCCGGTCAGCAGCGCGAGATGGGCGAGCGCGGGCGCGGGCGCGCCGAGCGCGGCGAACATCTGGAGCTGGATGCCCGAGTTGGTGACATGGTCCTCGCCGCGGACGATCGCCGTCACGCCGAGATCGACGTCGTCGACGACCGACGGCAGCAGGTAGAGCCAGCTGCCGTCGCCGCGGCGGACGACCGGATCCGACAGCGACGCCGGATCGGCGTGCGACGGACCGCGGACGAGATCATCCCACGCGATCGCCGCCGCGGTGTCGAGCCGGAAGCGCCAGTGCGGCGCGATGCCCCTCGCCGCGAAGGCGGCGTGGTCGGCATCGGTCAGCGCCAGCGCCGACCGGTCGTAGACCGGCGGCAGGCCGCGCGACGCCTGCACGCGCCGCTTCAGGTCGAGCTGCTCGGGCGTGTCGTAGGCGCGGTAGGCGCGCCCCGCCGCCGCCAGCCGGGCGAGCGCCGCGTCGTACAGCGCGAAACGGTCCGACTGGCGCACCTCGGCGTCGGGCGCCAGCCCGAGCCAGCGCAGGTCGTCGCGGATGCCGTCGGCCGCCGCCGCGGTCGAGCGGACGAGGTCGGTGTCGTCGAGGCGCAGGACGAAGCGCCCGCCCTGATGGCGCGCCCAGAGCCAGTTGACCAGCGCGGTGCGGATGTTGCCGGCGTGGAGCCGGCCGGTCGGCGACGGCGCGAAGCGGGTGACGGTCACGCGCTGGTGCGGAAGGCGTTGGTGATCGGGTAGCGGCGGTCGCGGCCGAAGTTGCGCCGCCCGATCTTGACCCCCGGCGGCGCCTGGCGGCGCTTGTATTCGGCGACGTAGAGCAGCCGCTCGATCCGGGCGACGAGCGCCGCGTCGAGGCCGTCGGCGACGAGGTCGGCGGCCGCCGCCTCGTTCTCGACGAGGCCGATCAGGATGCGGTCGAGCACGTCGTACGGCGGCAGGCTGTCGTCGTCGCGCTGGTTCTCGCGCAGCTCGGCGGTCGGCGGCTTGTCGATCACGCGCTGCGGCATGACCGGCCCGTCGGGACCGCGCGCGAGGCGCGGGCGGTGCGCGTTGCGCCACGCGCTGAGCCTGAACACGGTCGTCTTGTAGACGTCCTTCAGCACCGAGAAGCCGCCCGCCATGTCGCCGTAGATCGTCGCATAGCCGACCGACATCTCGCTCTTGTTGCCGGTCGTCAGCAGCATCGGGCCGAACTTGTTCGAGCACGCCATCAGGCTCAGCCCGCGGATGCGCGACTGGATATTCTCCTCGGCGATGTCGCGCGGCTGGCCGGCGAACAGCGGCGCGAGCATGTCGTCGAACGCCGCCATCGCCGGCGCGATCGGCACGGTGTCGAGCCGGCAGCCGAGCAGGCGGGCGCAAACGGCTGCGTCCTCGAGGCTGTCGCCGACGGTGAAGCGCGACGGCAGCATCACGCACCACACGCGTTCGGGGCCGAGCGCGTCGACCGCGACCGCCGCCGACAGCGCCGAATCGATGCCCCCCGACAGGCCGAGGATGACGCCGGGGAAGCGGTTGCGGTCGACATAGTCGCGCAAGCCGACGAGCATCGCGTGGTAGATGTCGGCGGGCTCGTCGTCGAGCGGCGCGAGGCTGCCGGGGGCGCAGGCCCAGCCGCGGTTGCCGCGGGTCCACGCCGTCGTCACCAGCGCCTCGTCCCAGTCGGGCAGCTGCCACGCCGTCGTGCGGTCGGCGTTGACGACGAAGCTGGCGCCGTCGAAGGCGAGTTCGTCCTGGCCGCCGACGCGGTTCAGATAGGCGAGCGGCAGCCCGGTCTCGACGACGCGCGACACGGCGAGCGACCGCCGCCGGTCGTCCTTGCCGACTTCGAACGGCGAGCCGTTGGGCACGAGCAGCAGCTCGGCGCCGGTCTCGCCGAGGCATTCGCTGACCTCGGGTGTCCAGATGTCCTCGCAGATCGGCACGCCGAGGCGAACGCCGCGGAAGGCGAGCGGGCCGGGCAGCGGCGCGGCGGCGAAGACGCGCTTCTCGTCGAACGTGCCGTAGTTCGGCAGGTCGTGCTTGCGCGTGACGGCGACGATCCGGCCGCCGTCGAGCAGCGCCATGGCGTTGAACAGCCGGCCGTCGTCGCGCCACGGCAGGCCGACGAGCAGCCCCGGGCCGCCGTCGCCGGTCGCCGCCGCCAGCCGGTCGAGCTCGACCGCGCACGCCGCCACCGCCGCCGGCTTGAGCACGAGATCCTCGGGCGGATAGCCGATCAGCGACAGTTCGGGCGTCAGCAGCAAGTCGGCGGTAGCGACGCGGGCGCGCGCGGCGAGCATCGCGTCGGCGTTGCCGCGCAGGTCGCCGACGGCGGCGTTCGACTGGTGCAGCGCGATGGTCAGCGTGTCGGTCATGGCGGCCGGTGTACGGTCGCGCGTCCCCCGCCGCAACCGGAGGGCTTTGCCAGCGCCCGCGGCGGCGGCTACCGTCGCGCGATGGAGCACAGCGCGGTCTTCTGGGCGATTTTCTGGGCGGTCGCCGGCTATCTGCTCGGCGCGGTGCCGTTCGGGCTGCTGCTGACGCGGGCGTTCGGCAGCGGCGACCTGCGGGCGATCGGCTCGGGCAATATCGGCGCGACCAACGTGCTGCGCACCGGGCGCAAGGACCTGGCGCTGGCGACGCTGCTGCTCGACGCCGCCAAGGGCGCGGCGGCGGTGCTGCTGGCGCGGCATTTCACCGGCGACGAGGCGGTCGCGGCGATCGCCGGCTTCGCCGCGTTCGGCGGCCATCTGTTCCCGCTGTGGCTGCGGCTGCGCGGCGGCAAGGGCGTGGCGACGATGCTCGGCGTGACGCTCGCCGCGTGGTGGCCGGCGGG
>CAXUEV010000268.1:0-2884 GCA_964250105.1 uncultured Sphingomonadaceae bacterium | reverse complement strand
CTCGACGCGGCCACGCTCCACGCCGAGGCGTCGGCGCTCGCCCAGGCGCTGCTGGCGCGCGGGCTGCAGCCCGGCGCGGTCGTGTCGTTCATGCTGCCCAACTGGCACGAGGCGGCGGTGATCTATCTCGCGGCGACGCTCGCCGGCCTCGTCGCGCATCCGATCGTGCCCGCGCTGCGCGACAGCGAGCTCGGCTTCATGCTCGGCGACATCGGCAGCCGCGTGATCTTCGTGCCGGCGAGCTTCCGCGGCCACGACTATCCGGCGATGATGGACCGGGTCAACGCGGCGCTGGTCGCCGCCCCCGAAGTCGTCGTGCTGCGCGGCGAGTCCGGCCGGCACACGGCCTATGCCGGCCTGCTCGACCCGCCCGCGGTGGCGGCACCCTTGCCCAGGGTCGATCCCGACAGCGTCAAGATGGTGCTCTACACCTCGGGGACCACCGGCCGGCCCAAGGGCGTGATGCACAGCCACAACTCGATCCACGCGCTGGTCCGCCAGATCCAGCGCCACTGGCTGGTCGATCCTGGCGACAGTTTCTTCGTGCCCTCGCCGGTCAGCCATATCGGCGGCTCGATCTACGCCTTCGAGCTGCCGTTGCTGTTCGGCACCGCGGCGGTCCTCCAGGACCTGTGGGATGCCGACGCCGCCGTCGCGACGATGATACGCGAGCGCTGCACCCATATGGCGGGCGCCACGCCGTTCCTCGAGCAGCTGCTCGCCGCCGCCCGCCGCGCCGGCACGCGGCTGCCCGACCTCAAGGTCTTCATCTGCGGCGGCGCGTCGGTGCCGCCGTCGCTGATCCGCGAAGCCGCCGGCTATTTCGCGCGCGCCGTCGTGACGCGCGTGTTCGGCTCGACCGAGGTGCCGGTGACGACGATCGGCGCGACGGTGCCGGGCGATCTCGGCCATGCCGCCGACACCGATGGCCGCATCGGCATCGCCGACGTCCGCCTCGGGCCGACGAGCGCCGACGGCGACGGCGAGGTCTGCGCCCATGGGCCGCAGATGCTCGTCGGCTATCTATGGACCGAGGACGAGCGCGACGCGTTCGACGCGGACGGTTATTTCCGCATGGGCGACCTCGCCCGGCGCGTCGACGGCGACTATCTGGTCATAACCGGCCGCGCCAAGGACATCATCATCCGGCAAGGCGAGAACATCGCGCCCAAGGAGATCGAAGACATGCTGGCCGAGCATCCCGACATCGCCGAGGTCTCGGTCATCGGCCTGCCCGACCCGCGTACCGGCGAGCGCGCCTGCGCCGTGATCGTGCCGCGCGGCGAGCCCCGCCCCGACGTCGCCGCGCTGCGCGCCTTCCTCGACGCGCGCCATGTCGCGCGCTTCAAGATTCCCGAGCAGGTGGCGATCTGGGAGGCGCTGCCGCGCAACGCCGCGGGCAAGGTGCTCAAGCACCGCATTCGCGAGGCGCTGATCGCCGAAGCGACGGTCAACTAGCATGGAGTTCGGCTGGAGCGACGAGCAGCAGGCGCACCGCGCGCGTGTCCGCGGCGTGCTGGCACGCGAACTGCCGGCGGACTGGGACAGTATCGCGGTGCACGGTCCCGGCAGCGACCTCCAGACCGAATATTCGCGCCATTTCTGCAAGGTCCTCGCCGACGAGGGGCTGCTGATCCCGCACTGGCCGGCGGCGCAGGGCGGCGAGGACATGCCCGTCTGGCTCCAGTTCATCCTCGCCGAGGAGGTCTGGGCCGCCGGCGAGCCGCGCGGCGCGCAGTATATGAACGTCAACTGGGTCGGCCCGGTGCTGATGCGCTACGGCACGCCGGCGCAGCTCGATCGCTACCTGCCGCCGATCCGGGCCGGCAACGCGATCTGGTGCCAGGGCTTCTCCGAACCGTCGGCGGGCTCCGACCTCGCCTCGCTGCGGACGAGCGCGGTGCCGGTCGAGGGCGGCTACCGCGTCACCGGCGCGAAGGTGTGGACCTCGTACGCCGGCCATGCCGACACCTGCTTCCTGCTCGCGCGCGTGCCGCCGCGCGACGGCGGCCCGGCGGGCAAGGCGGGCATCGTCATCCTGCTCGCCGACATGCGCTCGCCCGGCATCCAGGTGAAGCAGATCGCCGCGCTGATCGGCGAGGGCGACATCCACGAGCTGTTCTTCGACGACGTCTTCGTCCCCGAGAGCGACCGGCTCGGCGCCGAGGGACAGGCGTGGGAGATCATCAACTCGGTGCTGCAGAACGAGCGCGTCGGCATCCCCCGCTACGAATTCTCGCGGCGGACGCTCGACCGCGCGGTCGCCACGCTCAAGGCCGACGGCCGCTGGGACGATCCGGTGGTGCGCGACCGCGCCGGCCGCGCGCTGATGCTGTGCGAGGCGGCGCGGATGCTCGTCTACCGCGTCGTCGACGGCAAGGCGCAGGGCGCGGCGCCCGACGCGTTCGGCAGCCTGACGCGCTGGGCGGTGGTGCGCGCCGATAACGGGGTCAACGACTTCATGACCGAATTCCTGCCCGAGGGGCTGCTCGGCGCCGATCCCATGCAGCAGGCGCATCACCAGCGCGCGATCGCCGCGGGGGTGGCGTCGGGCGCGGCGGAGATCCAGCTCAACCTCGCCGCGCGCCGCTGGCTCGAGATGCCGGGAGAGCCGCGCCGATGAACTTCGCGCTGAGCGACGATCAGGCGAGCATCCTGTCGGGGCTCGACCAGCTGATCGACAGTTTCGCCGTCGAGGCGCCGAAGACGCCGATGCTCGCCGCCTATGCCGGCGAGCTCGACGCCGCGCTGGCCGAGGCGGGCTTCCTCGACATCGCGCGCGAGGATGGCTTCGGCCCGCTCGACGCGGCGCTCATCGTCGAGCGGCTGGCACGGCTGCCGCTCGTCGTCGAGGCGGCGGCCTCGGCGCTCGTCGCGCCGGCGA
>CAXUEV010000267.1:0-2888 GCA_964250105.1 uncultured Sphingomonadaceae bacterium | reverse complement strand
AGCAGCGCGACCACGCCGCCGCCCCGCAAAACCGCCACCGCCCGCGCGATTCCAGCGGGATCGGCGGCGACGACCTCGGTCTCAGCGCCCGTGGCGCGAGTCCCGCCACGCCAGCGCGCCCGCCGCGACCGCGCCGACGACGAGCCCGGCGACCATGCCCGCGAACCCCTGGCCGAACGCGACGCCGACGCTGGCGCCGACCAGCAGGCAGATCGCCAGGAATATACCGCCGCCGCGTTGCATCGCCCTCCCTTCGCGGCAAGCGCCGGCGAACGCAAGGCCCGCGGCTTTGCGCCGGGCCGGACGCTCGGCTAGACGGGCGGCATGATCGTGTGTGCCGCGGGCGTCCGCGCCGTGTTCGCCGGAGGGTTCTGCTTGGCGAGCGTCGCGGCGGCGCAGCAGGTGCCCGGCGACCTCGCGTCGCCGCCGGGGATCACCGTCCCCTGGCCCGATGCCGGCCCGGGCGACGCCGTCGCGGAAACCGCCGACGCCGCCGGCACCGCGCGCTATGCGGTGGCGGTCACCGGGCTCGACCCGCTCAAGCTGACGCCGCGTTTCCGCGACGCCTCGGTCCTGTGGAAGGGGCGCGGCGAGGCGGCCAACCTCGCCCAGCTCGGCCGCCGCGCCGCCGAGGACAGCGACCTGATCGACCAGCTGCTACGCGCGATCGGGCACTATGGTGGGCGGACAACGGTGACGATCACCCCGGCGGCGCGCGGCATCCCCGCGGTCGTGACGCTCGCGGTCGATCCCGGTCCGGTCTACCGCCTCGGCGAGATCGACCTGATCGTGCCGCCGCCGGCGCCCGCGGCGCTCGTCGCCGCCGGGCTCGGCCTCCGCGTCGGCGATCCGCTCGCGGCGGCGCCGATCACCGCCGCCGAGGACGGGCTGAAACGCTATCTCGGCGTCCGTGGCTATCCGTTCGCGACGATCGCCGACCCCGACATCGTCGTCGACCACGCGACGCGGAGCGCCGTGTTCCGCCAGCGGATCGACCCCGGCCCGTTCGGCCGCTTCGGCCGCATCCGCGTCACCGGCCGCTCGCTCCTCAGCCAGCGCGAGGTCGCGCGGCTGGCGCGCTTCAAGCCGGGCGACCCCTATACCGTCGCCGATCTCGACGACCTCCGCCGCGCGCTGGTCGCCACGGGTCTGCTCGGCGGCGTGACGCTGACCCCGGTACGCGGGCCGGCGCGGGACGGCGGCATCGTCGTCGACGTCGACGTCGCCACCGACGCCGCGCCGCTGCGCACGGTCGCCGCCACCGCGGGCTATTCGACGTCGCAGGGCATCCGCGTCGAGGCGAGCTGGCAGCACCGCAACCTGCTGCCGCCGAACGGCGCGGTCACCGTCCGCGGCGTCGCCGCCGAGCGCGAGCAGCTGATCGGTGCCCAGCTCCGGCGGCAGAACTGGCGCGCGCGCGACGTCACGCTCGACCTGTCGACGACGCTGAGCAATTCGACGCAGGACGCGTTCACCGCGCGGACGCTGGCGTTCGGCGCTGCGATCGCGCGCGAGACCAACATCATCTGGCAGAAGCAGTGGTATTTCTCGGCCGGCGTCGAGGGGCTCTTGTCGCGCGAACGCGACAAGAGCGAGCCCGGCGATCCGGTCGGCACCTATTATATCGCCGCGCTGCCCGCCAGCCTGACCTATGACGGGTCGAACGACCTGCTCGACCCGACGCGCGGCTTCCGCCTGACGGCGCGCGCGTCGCCCGAGCTGTCGTTCCAGTCGGGCGTCTTCGGCTATGTCAAGCTCCAGGTCGACGGCAGCACCTATCTGCCGCTGACCGACCGGATCACGCTCGCGGCGCGCGCCCATCTCGGCGCGATCGCCGGCGCGTCGCGGCGCAACATCGCCCCGACGCGGCGCTTCTACGCCGGCGGCGGCGGCTCGGTGCGCGGCTTCGGCTATCAGGACGTCGGGCCGCAGGATGCCGACGGCGATCCGCGCGGCGGCAATTCGGTGACCGAGGCGGGCATCGAGGCGCGCTTCCGCTTCGGCGACTTCGGCATCGTGCCGTTCGTCGACGTCGGCCAGGTCTACACCTCGACCGTGCCGCGCTTCGACAGCCTGCGGATCGGCGCCGGGCTCGGCGCGCGCTATTATACCAGCTTCGGCCCGGTGCGGATCGATCTCGCGACGCCGGTCAACCCGCGCCGCAACGACGCCGCGCTCCAGTTCTACGTCTCGATCGGCCAGGCGTTCTGAGGCGCGGCCGCCGCCTCGTCGTCGCCGCCGCGGCGCTGCTGGCGATCGTGCTCGCCGCCGGCATCGGCCTGCTCGCCACCGACGTCGGACGGGTGCTGGTTGTCCGCGCGCTGCCGCTCTACGCGCCGCAGTCGGGGCTGACCGTCGCCGCCGGGGGGATCGAGGGCTCGCTGTTCGGCCGGCTGCGCATCCGCGACCTCGCGCTCGGCGACGCCGGCGGCGTGTTCGCGGTCGTGCCGGTCGTCGACCTCGACTGGCGCCCGCTCGACCTGTTCGGCGACCGGCTGACGGTGCGCAGCGCCACCGCGGCGACGGCGACGGTCCTACGCTGGCCGCGGCTCCGCCCGAGCGCCGACCGCCGCCTGCTGCCCGACATCGACATCGTCGTCGGGCGGCTGCGGATCGACCGGCTGCGCCTTCCCGGCAGCGCGCAGATGGTGCACGTCGCCGGCTCGTCCGATATCCGCCAGGGGCGGGCGCATGTCGACCTCGCGCTGCACACGCCCGCCGGCGGCGACGCGGCGCGGGTCAGGCTCGACGCCGAGCCCGATCGCGACCGCTTCGACCTCGCCGCGCGGGTCGACGCTCTCGCCGGCGGGGTCATCGCCCGCCTATTCGGGCTGGAGCGCTCGCTCGACGTCGTCGTCGCCGGCGATGGACGGTGGCGGGCGTGGCAC
>CAXUEV010000266.1:0-2897 GCA_964250105.1 uncultured Sphingomonadaceae bacterium | reverse complement strand
GATATTGCGGCGTGCGGATGCCGGCGACGACGTCCTCGCCCTGCGCGTTGATCAGATATTCGCCGTAGTGGGCGCGGGTTCCGGTCGAGGGATCGCGGGTGAAGGCGACGCCGGTCGCCGAGGTCGCGCCCATGTTGCCGAACACCATCGCCTGGACGGTGACGGCGGTGCCCCAGCTTTCGGGGATGTCGTTCATCCGGCGGTAGACGCGCGCGCGCTCCGAGCGCCACGAGCCGAATACCGCGCCGACCGCGCCCCATAGCTGCTCGTGCGGGTCCTGCGGGAACGGCGCGCCCGACGCCGCCTGGACCTTGTCGAGATAGGCGTCGACCAGCCCCTTGAGGTCGTCGGCCGTCAGGTCGGTGTCGAGGTGGACGCCGCGGTCCTCCTTGAGGATCTCGAGCGCTTCCTCGAACAGATAATGGTCGAGCCCGAGGACGACGTCGGCGTACATCTGGATGAAGCGGCGGTAGCTGTCCCAGGCGAAGCGGGCGTCGCCCGACGCGGTCGCGAGCCCGGCGACGGTGACGTCGTTCAATCCGAGGTTGAGCACCGTGTCCATCATGCCCGGCATCGACACGCGCGCGCCCGAGCGGACCGAGACCAGCAGCGGTGCCGTCGCCGAGCCGAAGCCGACGCCGCCGACCGCCGCCTCGATATGCGCGAGGCCGGCGGCGACCTCGGCGCGCAGCGACTCGGGGAAGTCGCGGCCGACGTCGTAATAGACCGCGCACATCGGCGTCGCGATCGTCAGTCCCGGCGGCACCGGCAGGCCGATCGACGCCATCTCGGCGAGGTTCGCGCCCTTGCCGCCGAGCAGCTCCTTCATCGTCGCGTCGCCGTCGGCAACGCCGCCGCCGAAGCGGTAGACGTAGCGCGGATCGACCGGAGCGGGGTTGGCGGCCATCAGCGGCACTCCAAACTTGACGAAGTTGACGCCACGTCGAATCGAAAACTCATCCCTCAACCTTCGAGAAGTCGGCGACGCTGTGGACCGCGTCGCGCAGCCGGGCGAGCAGCGCGAGGCGGTTGGCGCGGAGCGCCGGATCGGGCGCGTTGACCGTGACCGCGTCGAAGAAGCCGTCGACCGCCGGGCGCACGCCGGCAAGCGCGGCCATCGCGCCGGTGAAGTCCTCCGCGGCGACGGCGTCGGCCACCGCCGGCAGCGCGGCGTCGAGCGCCGCCGCCAGCGCCCGCTCGGCGGGCTCGGCGAGCAGCGCCGCGTCGAACGTGCCGGCCGCCTCGTCCCTGATCTCGATCCGCAAGATGTTCGCCGCCCTTTTGTACCCGGCGAGCAGACTAGCCCCCTTCGGGGTCTGTAGGACAGCCTGAAGTGCATGCACTCGCGCGAGCAGCCGGACGAGGTCGTCCTCGCCGCCGAGGGCGAAGACCGCGTCGATCAGGTCGTGACGGACGCCGGCCTCGCGCTGCTGGACCTTGAGGCGGTCGAGGAAGAACGGCACGAACTCGTCGTTGTCTTGTGCAAAGCTCGCCAGCGGCAGGCGCAGGTCGTTGGCGACGATCATCGAGATGACGCCGACTGCCGCGCGGCGCAGCGCGAACGGGTCGCGGGAGCCGGTCGGCCGTTCGTCGATCGAGAAGAAGCTGACCAGTGTATCGAGCTTGTCCGCCAGCGCGACCGCGACCGTCACCGGCGCAGTCGGCACCTCGTCGCCCTGTCCGATCGGCTTGTAGTGGTCGCGGATGGCGGCGGCGACCTGGGTGTCGAGCCCCTCGGCCCGCGCGAGATGGCCGCCGGCGATGCCCTGGACTTCGGGGAACTCGCCGACTGTGGCGGAGACGAGGTCGGCCTTGCACAGGCGGGCGGCCTGTTCGGCGAGGTCGGCGAGACGGGCACGATCCTCCCCGGAACGGGGATGGGGACCATCGCTCTTGCGCTGGTGGAGGGGCGGTCGGGCGGGAAACCGCGGTGCCCGGTCGTTCCGCCCCTCCAACACGCCGGAAGAGGCGCGGTCCCCCTCCCCGTTCCGGGGAGGATTTATCGCACCGCTCTCCACCAGCCAGCGGGCGAGTTTCGCCACGCGCGCGACCTTGTCGGCGACGGTGCCGAGCTTTTCGTGGAAGACGATGTCGGCGAGCTTGGGCAACCGTGCTTCCAGTGTGACGGCGCGGTCGGCGTCCCAGAAGAACTTCGCGTCCGCCAGCCGCGCGGCGAGCACCTTGCGGTTGCCGGCGACGATGCCGGCACCGCCGTCGGCCGCGGCGAGGTTGGCGACGCAGACGAACACCGGGGCGAGCGCGCCGGCGGCGTCGGTCGCAGCGAAATATTTCTGGTTGGTGCGCATCGTCAGCTGGACGACCTCGCGCGGCACGTCGAGATACGCCGGGTCGAAGCGCCCGAGCAGCGGCACCGGCCATTCGGTCAGCCCGGCGTTCTCGGCGACGAGCCCGGCGTCGGCGATCAGCGTCAGCCCCTCGGCGGCGGCGGCCTCGACTCCGGCGGCGATCACCTCGCGGCGCTCGGCGGCGTCGATCATCACGAAGGCGGCGCGGAGCTGGCCGGCATAGCTGTCGGCACTGGCGATTTCGATGTCGCCGGCGGCCATGGCGCGGTGGCCCTGCGTGATGCGCCCGCTGGCGAGGCCGGCGACGTCGAACGGCACGACCGCGTCGCCGAGCAGCGCGACGATGCCCGACAGCGGCCGGACCCAGCGCAGCGACGCCGGGCTCGCCGACGCCGCCCCCCAGCGCATCGACTTCGGCCAGTCGAAGCCGTGGACGATCGCCGGCACGAGCTCGGCGAGGATCGCCTCCGCGCTGCGTCCGGGGCTGGCGATCGTGGCGTAGAGGAAGCGGCCCTTGGGCGTGTCACGCTCTTCGAGCTGGTCGCGGGTCAGCCCGGTCGACTTGAGGAAGCCGGCGACTGCCGCGTCGGG
>CAXUEV010000265.1:0-2911 GCA_964250105.1 uncultured Sphingomonadaceae bacterium | reverse complement strand
ATGCGGCGGCGAAGCAGGTGGCGCAGGCCGTCGCTCAGCTCAAGGCGGCGCGCGCCCAGGTCGGCAGCGACCGCGCCGCGATCGGCAACGCCGACGCCCAGGTGCGCGCCACCAGCGTCGATATCGCCAACAGCCGGATCGTCTCGCCGATCGTCGGCCGCATCGCCAACCGCAGCGTCGCGCCCGGCTCGTACGTGTCGCCGGGAACGCAGCTGATGGCGATCGTCCCGCTCAAGCTGTGGGTGACGGCAAACTTCAAGGAGACGCAGCTCAAGCGGATGCGCGTCGGCCAGCCGGTCGACATCCACATCGACACGGTGCCCGACGTCGACTTCCACGGCCATGTCGAATCGTTCCAGCGCGGTGCCGGCCAGGCGTTCGCGCTGCTGCCGGCGGAGAACGCGACCGGCAACTTCGTCAAGGTCGTCCAGCGCGTGCCGGTGCGGATCGCGATCGATTCACCCGGCATCGCCGCCTTCCCGGTCGGCCCCGGCATGTCGGTCGTGCCGACGGTCAAGGTCCGCTAGGTGGCGGCGGCGTTCGACAAGTCGCGCTCGGCCGCCGGCGACCGCAACCCTTGGCTGATCGTCGCGATCATCTCGATCGCGACCTTCATGGAGGTGCTCGACACCTCGATCGCCAACGTCAGCCTCGAGCATATCGCCGGCAGCCTGTCGGTATCGAACGACGAGGCGACCTGGGTGCTGACCAGCTATCTCGTCGCCAACGCGGTGATCATCCCCATCTCCGGCTGGCTGTCGAACGTCATCGGCCGCAAGCGTTACTACATGATCTCGGTGGCGCTGTTCGCCGCCGCCTCGCTGCTGTGCGGGCTGGCGCCGAACATCCAGACGCTGATCGTCGCCCGCGTCCTGCAGGGGATCGGCGGCGGCGGCCTCGCGCCGTCGGAACAGTCGATGCTCGCCGATACGTTTCCGCCCGAAAAGCGCGGCCAGGCGTTCGCCGCCTATGCCTTCGTCATCATCGTCGCGCCCGTCATCGGACCGTCGATCGGCGGCTGGGTGACCGACAATTATTCGTGGCACTGGATCTTCCTGATCAACGTGCCGGTCGGCCTGTTGTCACTGTTCCTCGTCGGCACGTTCGTCGACGAGCCCACGGCGCTGGTCAAGGAACGAGCGGCGCGGCTGAAGAAGGGGCTCAAGGTCGACTGGGTCGGCTTCCTGCTCGTCGCCTTCGGCCTCGGCTGTTTCGAGATCTGGCTCGACCGCGGCGAACGCGAGGACTGGTTCGCGAGCAACCTGATCGTCACCTGCGCGATCGTCGCGGTGACCGCGATCACCTTCCTGATCATCTGGGAGACCGCGCGCAAGGATCCGATCGTCAACGTCCGGCTGATGGCCAACCGCAACTTCGCCGGTGTGCTTGCGGTCATGTTCATCACCGGCGTCATCCTGTTCGGCACGACGCAGCTGATCCCGCAGATGCTCCAGCAGGTGCTCGGCTATACCGCGACCAACGCCGGGCTGGCGATGACAGCCGGCGGCCTCGGTACGGTCCTCGCCGTGCCGATCGTCGGCCAGCTGGTCGGCAAGGTCGACGTCCGGCTGCTCCTCGGCGGCGCGCTGTTCGTCTCGGCGGCGGCGCTGTGGAACCTGTCGCACCTGAACGCGGAGATCGGCTTCTGGGACGCGGCGCGGGCGCGCGCGTTCCAGGCGGTGGCGCTGCCGTTCCTGTTCGTGCCGATCACCAACGCCGCCTATGCCGACCTGAAGCCGCGCGACACCAACGATGCGTCGGCTCTGCTCAACGTCTTCCGCAACCTCGGCGGCAGCGTCGGCATCGCGCTCTGCCAGGCGCTGCTCAGCGACCGGTCGCAAGTGCACCAGTCGTACCTCGTCGAACACCTCAACCCGCTCGCCTCCAACTATCCCAGCAACTTGGGCGTCATCGAGCAGGCGTTGCGCGATGTGGGGGTCGCCGGGGCGCAAGTCGGCCAGACCGCGCTCGGCCAGCTTTACATGATCGTCACGCGGCAGGCGATGATGCTCGGCTATCTCGACGTCTTCCACACGCTGATGGCCGTCGTCCTGGTCGTGTCGCCCGTGGTGCTGCTGCTCAAGGGCAAGGTCCGTCCGGGAGGCGCGGCGTGAAGCGCATCGCGTTGCTTTCCGCCGCACTCGTGTCGGCCTGCGTCGCCGGGCCGAATTATACCGAGCCGACGCTGCCGGTGCCGCCGGCGTTCGTCGAGGCCAAGGCAGTCGGCGCAATCGATCCGGCACGGTGGTGGCAGCAGTTCCGCGATCCCGTCCTCGACCGGCTGATCGCACGCGCGCTGCGCGGCAACCTCGACCTCCAGATCGCGCGGACGCGGATCGAAGGCGCGCGGGCGCAGGAGCGCGCGGCGAGCGCGGCGCGGCTGCCGACGCTCGACGACCAAGCGGGATTGAACCGCATCGACTTCAGCAAGAACGCCGGCATCAGCTCGATCGCCAGCGCCTTCGGCGGTGGCGGTGCGGCCTCGCCCGGACAAGGCATCGCCCTGCCCGGCAACGGCATCACGACCTGGTCGATCGGGCTCGACGCGTCGTGGGAAGTCGACCTGTTCGGCGGCGTCCAGCGCAGCATCGAAGGCGCGCGCGCGCGGTCGGCGGCAGCGACATGGAACGCGCGCGACCTGCAGGTCAGCCTCGTCGCCGAAGTCGCGTCGGACTATCTGACGCTGCGCTCGCTGCAGCGCCAGATCGCCGTCGCCCGGTCAGAACTCGGACGCCAGCAGGCCGTGCTCCGGCTCGTCACCGCGCGGCGCAAGGCCGGGCTCGTCGCCGAACTGCCGCAGCGCCAGCAGGCGCTCCAGCTGTCGAACGTCGCCGCGACGCTGCCGCAGCTCGAGGCGCAGGCGCGCGCGCAGATCCACGCGCTCGGCGTCCTCACCGGCGACACGCCCGAC
>CAXUEV010000264.1:0-2913 GCA_964250105.1 uncultured Sphingomonadaceae bacterium | reverse complement strand
CACCCGCTCAGGGTAAGCTCAAGGGTGGTCGGGCGGGGGCGCGGGCCGGTGCCGGCTTCAGCGAAGCTGCAACGACTCTAGAACTTGAAGTTGGCGCCGACGCGGTAGAAGCGGCCGACGATGCCCTGCTGGCTCCACGTCGGGTTGTAGTTGAGCGCGGCGTAGTTCGCCGGGTTGAGCGGCGGCTTGCGGTTGGCGACGTTGAGCACGTTGGCGTAGAAGGTGAAGCTGTCGCTGACCTTCAGGCTGCCGACGAGGTCGACCTGGACGAAGCTCTTCGTCCGGCAGAAGTCGGGCGAGTAGAGCGCGTCGTCGCAGCTCGTCGCGCCGGCGCCGTTCTGGTCCTCGGCGACCGACTTGTAGCCGCTCGTGTAATAGACCGTCGCCGACAGCGTCGCCGGGCCGGCGGCGACCGTGTTCTGCCAGTTGGCGCGGTACTTCGGCGTGCCCGCGCCCGACGACAGGATGTACGGCGCCTGCGTGCCGACATAGTGGAGCGTCGTGCCGTCGCCCGGCTGGAAGTCGTACTTGAGGATGCCGGTGCCCTCGAACGTGCTCGTCAGCTTGGCCGTGTCGCCGAGCGGGATCGTCGCGGTCGCCGAGATGTCGATGCCCGACGTCTTGAGCGCGGCGGCGTTGACGAACGGCGAGTTGACCAGGAGGATGCGCCGCGTCGCGGTGGGGAAGTCGGGATCGGCGGTGTCCTGCGTGATCGAATAGCCGTCGGGCAGCGCCTCGCCGGCGTAATAGGCGTCGATCGCGGTGCCCGCCAGCGGGCCGCCGGTGATCACCCGCGTCTTCTTGATGTTGTAATAGTCGGCGGTCACGCTGAGCCAGCGGACCGGCTGGAACACCACGCCGCCGGTGAAGCTGCGCGACTTCTCGGGCTTGATGTCGGGGTTCGACACGGTGGCAAAGCCGATCGAGTAATTCTGGACATAGGCGTTGTTGCCGTGCTCGGCGATGACGTCCGCGGGCGGGGCGGTCGTGGTGAAGCCGATCACCGAACCGTTGCTGCCTTCGGCGAAGCTCGGCGCGCGGAAGCCCTTCGAGAAGGTGCCGCGGACCGCGACCTGCGGGATCGGCGTGAACTTCGCGCCGACCTTGGGCGAGAAGTTGCTGTAGCCTTCCGAATAATGGTCGTAGCGGCCCGAGACGCTGACCTCGAGCTGCTTGACGATCGGCGCGTTGACCTCGAAATACGCCGAGGCGACGGTGCGGTCGCCGATCGCCGAGAACTGGTTGATCCCCAGCGTCGTCAGGTTCGGGTTCTGGTTCGGGTCGTTCTGCTTCTCGTAGCGCAGCGAGCCGCCGACGCCGAGCTGGAGCGCGCCGCCGGGAAGCTGGAACAGCTCCTTGGTGACGACGCCCTGGATCATGTCGAGATCGGTCGTCGCACTCGTCGACAGGTCGGGCGACAGCGCCGCGCGCACCGCCGCGCTGTTCTGCGACGGGTCGACGAAATTATAGCTGCCGGTGGTGACCGCCTCGGTCAGCGCCGCGAGGTTGATCGCGCCGCGGGTGTTGATGTCGAGCCAGCTGTGCGCCGCGGTCAGGTCGGCGCTGAACGTCCAGCCGTCGCCGAACGCGCCGTTGATCCCGGCCGAGCCGCGCAGGACGTGGCTGTTGGTCGACGACGACGACGGGATGTCGCCGAAGCGGTAGTAGAGCAGCGCCGCCAGCCCCTCGGCCGCATAGGGGTTGTTCGGGTTGAGCTGGCCGTTCGCCAGCGTCGCCGGCAGCGCGATCGACTGCGTGTTGATCGGGTTGGCCGAGCGGATCGTCGAAGGGACGCCGAGCGACGACACCTTGCTCTGGTAATAGGTGCCGGTGGCATAGGCCTGGATGTCGTCGCTGACCTGGAAGGTGCCGTGGACGGTGACGCCGTAGCGGTCCTGCCGCGGCTGGATGGCCCCGTACTGGCCCGCGCCGTTCTGCTCGCAATAGCTGCCGCCCGCGCTCGCCGCCGTCGTGTCGGTCTCGACCGTCGGCGGGTTGAAGTGCGCGATGCCGCCCGAGGCGCAGCCCGCCGGGTTGAGGATCTGGTACGGCCGCGTGCTGTCGGCGACCCCCGACAGGATGTCGCCGGGCGTGCCGTAGGTCGCCGGGCGGACGACCGCGCTCGTCGTCGCGCCCGGCCCGACCGCGCCGGCATTGTCGTTGGTGCCGCCGATCGAGGTCAGGTCGGCGGTGTTGAACGGGAACGGCCGGCGGTTCGCCAGGATCTGCGAATCGTGCTGGTATTCGCCGTTGATATAGACGTTGAAGCCCTGCTTGGCGAGGTCGCCGGTGCCCGCGGTCAGCGTCACGCGCTGCGTGCCGCCGTCGTTGTACTTGCTCAGGCCGGCCTCGACCGTTCCCTCGACGCCGATGATCTGCTTCCGGAGGATGACGTTGACGACGCCGCCGATCGCGTCGGCGCCGTAGCTCGACGAGGCGCCGTCCTTGAGCACCTCGACGCGCTCGGTGATGCTCTGCGGGATCGAGTTCAGGTCGACGAAGGCGCGCTGGCCGTCGTCGTCGAGCGGATAGTTGGCGGTGCGCAGCCCGTCGATCAGGACCAAGGTCGAGTTGACCGACAGCCCGCGCAGCGACACCGCCGCCGAGCCGCCGGCGAAGCCGTCGGTGAACGACGTCGGGATCGAGCCGCTGCTGTCGGCCGAGATTGAGCGGATGGCGTCGGCGATGTTGTTGATGCCGGCGGCGGCGAGCCGCTCCTGCGTCAGCACGGTGACCGGCGACGGCGTCTCGGTATTGGTCCGGCGGAACACCGTGCCGGTGACGATGATCGTCTCGGCGTCGTCGCTCTGCGCGACCTGGACGCCCGCGGGCGTGGCGGGGGCCGACGACTGCGCCGCGGTCGTCGTCTCGGCCGGCGCGGGCGCGTCGCCCGCGACCTGCGCGAACGCCGCG
>CAXUEV010000263.1:0-2915 GCA_964250105.1 uncultured Sphingomonadaceae bacterium | reverse complement strand
GCTCGACCGGATCGCGGCGATCGCCTCGCCCGCCGACGTCGCGCGCGCGCTCGGCGGCGACCAGCGCGTCGGCATCCCCGGGCCGTTCGCCGTCGGCGTCGAGCAGGATCCGAAGCAGCCCGACCGCTATATGGTCGGCATCGGCCAGTCGGGGCTCGGCATGCCCGACCGCGACTATTATCTCGTCGACACCGCCAAGTTCGTCGACACCCGCGCCAGATATGTCGCGCACATCGCCGCGATGTTCCGCCTCGCCGGCCTGGCCGACGCCGACGCCCGCGCCAAGTCGGTCTATGCGCTCGAGCAGGCGATCGCCCAGGCCCACTGGACCAAGGTCGAGAACCGCGATCCGGTCAAGACGTACAACCTGCGCACGCCGGCGCAGCTCGCGGCGGAGGCTCCGGGGCTCGACTGGCCGGCGTTCCTCGCCGCCGCCGGCGTCGGCGCCGAGACCCGGCTCGACGTCGCCCAGCCGACCGCATTCGCCGGCATGGCGCGGCTCGTCGCCGCGACGCCGGTCGCGGTATGGCGCGACTATCTCGCGCTGCGGACGCTGAAGGCGCGCGCCGGCGTGCTGCCCAAGCCGTTCCAGGACGAGAATTTCGCCTTCAACGGCACCGTCCTCAGCGGCCAGCCGCAGATCCAGCCGCGGTGGAAGCGCGGCGTCAACGCGGTCAACGGCGCGATGGGGGAGGCGGTCGGCCGCCTCTACGTCGCGCAATATTTCACCCCCGACGCCAAGGCCAAGATCGACGCGCTGGTGCAGAACCTGCTGACGGCGATGGGCCAGCGCATCGACACCGCCGACTGGATGTCGCCGGCGACGCGGGCGCAGGCGCGCGCCAAGCTCGCGACCTTCGTGCCCAAGATCGGCTATCCGAACCGGTGGCGCGACTATTCGGCGCTCCGCGTCGTCGCCGGCGACGCCGTCGGCAACGCCGACCGCGCCAACGCCTTCGACTACGACCGCAACCTCGCCAAGCTCGGCAAGCCGCTCGACCGCAGCGAGTGGTACATGGCGCCGATGGAGGTCAACGCCTATTACAACCCGCCGATGAACGAGGTCGTCTTCCCCGCGGCGATCCTGCAGGCGCCGTTCTTCGACCCGGCCGCCGATCCGGCGGTCAACTACGGTGCGATCGGCGCGGTCATCGGCCACGAGATCAGCCACGGCTTCGACGACCAGGGCCGGCAGTACGACGCCAAGGGCGCGCTGACCGACTGGTGGACGCCCGCCGACGCCAAAGCGTTCGACGCCCGCGCGGCGAAGCTGGTCGCGCAGTACGACGCCTACGAGCCGCTGCCCGGCACCCGCGTCAACGGCAAGCTGACGCTCGGCGAGAACATCGCCGACCTCGCCGGGCTGCGCATCGCCTACGACGCCTATCGCCTGTCGCTCGCCGGCAAGCCGGCCCCGGTGATCGACGGCCGCACCGGCGACCAGCGCTTCTTCCTCGGCTTCGCGCAGATCTGGCGCGAGAAGAAGCGCGACGCGGCCACGCTCGCCGCACTGACCGCCGATCCGCATTCGCCGACCGCCGAACGCGTCAAGGAGGTCCGCAACTTCGATCCGTGGTACGCCGCCTTCGACGTCAAGCCCGGCGACAAGCTCTACCTCGCCCCCGCCGAGCGCGTGCGTATCTGGTAGCCGAAGGCGGGGGCGCGGGCCGGTGCCGGCTTACTCGAGCGAAGACGTCACCCCTCCTCGATCGTGATGCGGTCGGCGGGCGACGCCGACAGTTCGTGCCAGTCGAGCTCCTCCTCGATCGTGTGGAAGACGTCGTCGTCGATCTCGCCGCTCTCGCGCAGCCGGCTGAGACAGCGGCGCTGCGCGGCGAGGGCGTCGAGGCGCAGCATGTCGGCGCCGGTGGCGCGCTGCGGATCGTTGCGGTTGAGCGCGACCGTCCGCGCGCTGATGAACCCGTTCCGGACATGTTCGGCGGCGTCCCCCGGCTTGCCGTCGAGCGACTCGAGCGCGGCGTCGATCACCGCGGTCCGCGCCGCCGACAGCTCGGTCTCGAACGACGTGTCGGGCTCGAGCTTGAGCCAGCGGATCAGCGGCCCGAGCGTCAGCCCCTGGACGACGAGCGTGCCGATGACGACGGTGAAGGCGCTGAGCACGATCAGGTCGCGCTGCGGGAAGTCCTGCGGCAGGGCGATCGCGGTGACCAGCGTCAGCAGCCCGCGCATCCCCGACCACGAGACGAGCAGCCCCTGCGCCGCGGTCGCCGCCGGGATGTCGCCGCGCAGCTGCGGCAGGCGGCGCGCCAGCCGGTTGTACAGCATGACCCAGCCGAGCCGGACGGCGACGACGACGGCGAAGACGATGCCGGCGAAGGCGAACGCCTGCGCCAGTTCGGGGCCGGCGAGGCGCTGGACGACGAGCCGCGCCTGGAGCCCCATCAGCAGGAAGGCGAGGACGTTGGTCAGGAACACGACCGCCTCCCACACCGAATAGGAGTGGACGCGGTCGCGCGCGCGCTGCCGGTCGGGCATGTACCGCGCGAGCGTCATCGCATAGGCGACGACGCACAGCACCGCCGACAGGTGGAGCCGCTCGGCGACGAGCCAGGCGACGAAGGTCGCGACGAATTCGAGCAGCGTGCCGCCGAGCGTGCCGGCGATCAGCGGCAGCGCCAGAAGGTACAGCCGCGCCATCAGGATGCCGGCGATGATGCCGCCGGGCACCGCCAGCGCCAGCGTCGCATAGGTCGCGGTGCCGGTGTTTCCCGACGATTGCAGGGCGACGGCGCCGGTGAAGATCAGCAGCGCGGTCGCGTCGTTGAGCAGGCTCTCGCCCTTGAGCACGGCGACGGTCCGCCGCGGCAGCGCGAAATTGCCGAGCACCGCGTGCGCCGCGGCGGCGTCGGGCGGAGCGACGATCGCGCCGAGCGCGATCGCGGCGAACAGCGGCA
>CAXUEV010000262.1:0-2928 GCA_964250105.1 uncultured Sphingomonadaceae bacterium | reverse complement strand
CGGGATATTCCTTCACCGCCTCGCTGATCGAGCGGAAGATGACGCCGGCGCGCTCGAGTTCGGCGCGGAAGGTGGTGGCGACGCTGACCGAATCGAACACCGCGTCGACCGCGATCCGGCGCGATCCCTCGACGCCGGCGAGCATCTTCTGCTCCTCGATCGGGATGCCGAGCTTCTCGTAGGTACGGCGGATCTCGGGGTCGAGCTCGTCGAGCGACGCCAGCGTCGGCTTCGCCTTGGGCGCGGCATAATAATAGGCGTCCTGATAGTCGATCGGCGCGATCGCCAGCTTGGCCCAGTCGGGGGCGGGCAGGGTCTGCCAGATGCGGAACGCCTTGAGCCGCCAGTCGAGCAGCCACTCGGGCTCGGCCTTCTTCGCCGAGATGTAGCGGACCGTCTCCTCCGACAGGCCTTTGGGCGCCATGTCCGATTCGATGTCGGACACGAAGCCCCAGCGATACGTCGCCAAGTCGTCGACCGCGGCGTGCGCCTCCTCGTTGCGGACGGCGGCGAACTGTTCGGTCATGCGACACCTTCGAGGATGGACGCTGCCGGGACGGGCCGCGGGCCGGCGAGATCGGCAAGCGATACCGCGGCGAGCGCCGCGCGGACCGCGCGATTAATCGGGGTCCAGTGCGGACGGACCGCACAACTGCCTTCGAGCGCGCACGCCGATACCGGCGGCGCCGTCGCGCTGTGCTGACACAAGGTCAGCGCGATCGGCCCGTCGACCGCCTCGATGATATCGGCGATGCTGATCGCCGTGATCGGCCGGGCGAGGCGGAAACCGCCGGCGACCCCGCGCGAACTCGCCAGCAGGCCGGCGCGCTTCAACGTTCCCATCAGCTTGGCCACGGTCGGCGCCGGGATGCCGGTCCCCGCCGCGACCGCCGCCGCCGATAGCGCGCCGTTCGCGCGCGCCGACGCTGTCATAACCACAACCGCATAATCGGCAAGGTTGGTCAGGCGGATCATCGCGCGGCGCACCTCCCTAAAGCGGAGCAAATCGGTCCGGCTTATGTGGGTCGGGCGGCCGACAAGTCAAGCGCACCGCCGCTCAGCTGAAATAGGCGAGCTTCGGCAGGGTCGGCAGCAGCATGCGGCGGCTGATCGTCAGTCGGCTGACGGGTGCCTGCTCGACCGCGAAGCGGCTCGGCGTGATGCCGACGAACTGCTTGAATTCGCGGATGAAGTGCGACTGATCGTAGAAGGCGTCGCCGGCGGCGTCGGCCCAGCCCGCCGCCTCGCCGGTGCCGAGCCGCACCGCCGCCTGCAACGCCCGGTATTTGCGCGCGAGGAGCTTGGGCGAGGCGCCGTAGATCCGCGCCGTCAGCCGCTCGACCTGCCGCGCCGACATGCCGCTGTCGCGGACCAGCGTGTCGACCTGTGGGTTCGGCGACGCCGTCAGCCACTCGTCGGTCAGCCGGGTGAACCAGTGCGGCGCGGCGCGCGACGCCACGCTCAGCGCGGTGAAGAAGCCGTCGGCGGCAGCGACCCGGCCGGCGTCGTCGCGCACCGAGAGCAGCGCCTCCAGGCACTGCCGCGCGGCGGGCCCGGCGACCGACTCGAGGTCGACGGCGTCGTCGGCGACCGAGTCGGCGGGCGCATCGATCAACGCCGCCCAGCCCGCCGGCATCAGCCCGGCACCGAACACCCTGAGCGGGCCGTTGGCGACGAAGCGGACAGGTGCCGACGTCGGCCCGGTCAGCACGGCCCGCGGGCACGCGACGCCGTGGTCGCCGAAGTCGTAGCGGGCGTCGCCGGCGACGATGAAGCGGACCTGCCCGAGCTCGGCCCGGATCAGGTCGTCGATCACCGCGGCCTCGGCCTCGAACCAGTAATATGATGAAAGATAACGACGAAGTGGTGCAGCCGGCGCAAAGTAGCGGATACTGACCACGTGCGACCCCCACCGCTTCGGCCGCAGCATTACCGTTTAGCCGACGGCACGACAATTGCTTTAATTCGGCTACACAAGAAAAATACGGCCTGGCGCACGACGATCGCAAGCCAGGCCGTCAAGTTGAGGGAACGTCGTCGACTTGCGTCCTGCCGCCGCTCCCTCTCGGGTCGCAGGTGGTTACTAGGTCGTCGGTCGGTGCGCGTATTGGATAAATCCGACACGGCGGGCGGTTGGCCGGCGGCATGCGCGATGCCATGGTGCGGCGGTGTTCGCCGTGCTCCGCCCCCTGCTGTTCCGCCTCGATCCCGAACGCGCGCATGCGGCGACGATCGCCGCGCTGGCGACCGGCTTCGTGCCGTCGGCGGCGCACGCCGACCCCATCCTCGCGACCTCGCTCGCGGGTCTTCCCCTGCCGAGCCCGATCGGGCTGGCGGCGGGGTTCGACAAGAATGCGGCGGTGCCGGGCGCGATGCTGCGGCTCGGCTTCGGCTTCGTCGAGGTCGGCACGGTGACGCCGCGCCCCCAGGCGGGCAATCCGCGGCCGCGGGTCTTCCGCCTGGTCGACGACGCGGCGGTGATCAACCGCCTCGGCTTCAACAACGCCGGGCTCGACGCGGTGGTCGCCAACCTGAAGAAGCCGCGCGCGCCCGGCGTCGTCGGCGTCAATATCGGTGCCAACAAGGACAGCAAGGACCGGATCGCCGACTATGCCGCGGCGGCACGGTCGGTGCGCGGGCTCGCCGACTATATCACCGCCAATATCTCGTCGCCGAACACGCCCGGCCTGCGCGGGCTGCAGGACGGGGCGGCGCTCGCCGAACTGGTCGCGGCCGTGCTGGCCGAAGCCGGGGGCAAGCCGGTGTTCGTCAAGGTCGCTCCCGACCTCGACGTCGCGCAGGTCGAAGCGATCGCCCGCGTCGCGCTCGACGCCGGCATCGCCGGGCTGATCGTGTCGAATACGACGCTGGCGCGGCCGCCGCTCCGCGGCCGCGCGGAGCGCGGTCCTTGACAACGCCGCATAGGGC
>CAXUEV010000261.1:0-2930 GCA_964250105.1 uncultured Sphingomonadaceae bacterium | reverse complement strand
CGCGAGGAGCGGTTCGACACGCTGCCCGCCGATCTCGCCACGGTCGAGGCCTATGTCGCGGCGCGGGCGACGCCGGTCGCCGCGGCGATGGCGGCGCAGTGACCCGGCTGACGACGCTCGGCAACGGCGTCCGCATCGTCACCCGGTCGATGCCACATGTCGAGACGGTCGCGCTCGGGCTCCACGTCGACACCGGCGCGCGGCTCGAGACCGCGGCGAACAACGGCGTCGCGCATCTGCTCGAGCATATGGTATTCAAGGGCACCGCCAGCCGCAGCGCGCGCGCCATCGCCGAGCAGGTCGAGGACGTCGGCGGGTCATTGAACGCCTATACCGCGCGCGACATGACGGTGTTTCATGCGCGGCTGCTCGCCGACGATCTCGCGCTCGGCGCCGAGCTGATCGCCGACCTCGTGCGCAACCCGCGCTTCGACGAGGACGAGCTCGAACGCGAGAAGCAGGTCGTGCTGCAGGAGCTCGGCGAGGCGCGCGACACGCCCGACGACATCGTCTTCGACCATCTCCAGGAGGCGTCGTTCCCCGACCAGGCGATCGGCCGCTCGATCCTCGGCAGCGAGGACAGCATCGCCGCACTGACGCGCGCCGACCTCGACGACTGGCTGCGGCACCAGTATCGCGGCGGCAGCTGCGTCGTCTCGGCGGCGGGCAAGGTCGACCACGACGCGCTGGTGGCGCTGGTCGAACGGCTGTTCGGCGACCTCGACGGCGGCCGGCGGCCGGCGTTCGAGCCGGCACGCTTCGTCGCCTCGACCCGGCACGACCGCCGCAAGTTCGAGCAGGCGCATCTGACGCTCGGCGCGGCGGCACCGGGCCACCACGATCCCGATTTCGACGCGATCGCGCTGTTCGTCACCGCGGTCGGCGGCGGCGCCTCGTCGCGGCTGTTCCAGGAACTGCGCGAGGAGCGCGGCCTCGCCTATAGCGTCTACGCCAGCACGACGCCGTACGCCGACAGCGGGCTGTTCGCGGTCTATCTGGCGACGACGCGGCGCGACGCGGCGCGGGCGCAGGCGCTGGCGGTCGAGGTCATCGCCGCGTGCGCCGCCGGGCTGCGTCCCGACGAGCTGGCGCGGGCCAAGGCGCAGGTCCGCGCCGGGCTGCTGATGAGCCTCGAAAGCCCCGGCGGCTGGGCCGAATACAACGCCCGCCAGCTCCTCGCCTACGACCGGCTGCTGCCGCCCGCCGACCTCGTCGCGCGGATCGAGGCGACCGGGCTCGACGCGGTCCGCGCCGCCGCCGGGCGGATGGTCGCCGGACCCTATGCCGCCGCCGACGTCGGCGCAGGATCGAAGCGCGCCGCCTAGTGGAGCTCCAGCTCCTCACCGCCGAGCCCTGGGCCGACTATGGCCTCGTTGACAGCGGGCACGGCCGCAAGCTCGAACGCTACGGCCAATATCGCTTCATCCGCCCCGAACCGCAGGCGCTATGGGCACCCGACGCGCCGGCGTGGGACGCCGACGGCGAGTTCGTCGGCGGCGCGGAGGAGGACGGCGGCGGCCGCTGGCAGCTGGGTGCGGCGGTCCCGCCCGCATGGCCGCTGGCGCGCGGGGCGCTGCGCTTCCGTGCGACCAACACGCCGTTCCGCCATCTCGGCTTCTTCCCCGACATGGCGGTCCACTGGGACTGGATGGCGGCGCGGCTCGGGCCCGGCCGCGAGGTGCTCAACCTGTTCGGCTATACCGGGGTCGGCACGCTGGCGTGCGCCACGGCGGGGGCGGGCGTCACCCATCTCGACGCGTCGCGCAAGGCGGTGGCGGCGGCGGTCGAGAACCAGCGGCTGAGCGGCCTTGCCGATGCCCCGGTCCGCTGGATCGTCGACGACGCGCTGAAGTTCATGCGCCGCGAGGTCCGCCGCGGCCGCCGCTACGACGGCATCATCCTCGACCCGCCGAAATACGGCCGCGGCCCCGACGGCGAGGTGTGGGAGCTGTACCGCGACCTGCCCGAGCTGCTCGCGCTGGCGGCGCGGCTGCTCGACGCGCGCTCGGCCTTTCTCGTCCTGACGGTCTACGCCATCCGCATGTCGGCGGTGGCGATCGGCGAGCTCGCCGGCGAGGTGCTCGCCGGGCTGGGCGGGACGATCGCCGCGGGCGAGATGACGATCCGCGAGGAGGCGCGCGGCCGCCTGCTGCCGACGGCGATCTTCGTCCGCTGGAGCCGCTAGGCCCGGCGTTTGCGCGGCGGCGGGTCCGCCGCGGCAAGTTCGCTGCCTGCCGCGTGCAGCCCGCGCATCCGGTCGAGCTGGGCGCGGAAGCGGCCCATCTCGCCCGCCGCCAGCGTCGTCCCGCCGAGGAACTTGATGCCGAGCGGGTTGACCGGGGCCTGGTTGAGCCAGACCTCGTAATGGAGATGCGGCCCGGTCGACAGGCCGGTCGAGCCAACATAGCCGATCACCTGCCCCTGCGCGACGGTTGCCCCCGGCTTGACCGCGAAGCGGCTCAGATGCGCGTAGGCGGTCATCAGCCCCGGGCGGTGGAGGACCTGGATATAGTTGCCGTGGCCGCCGTGCCAGCCGGCGAAGGTCACGCGGCCCGCCGCCGCCGCCATGATCGGCGCGCCGGTCGCCGCACCGAAGTCGACGCCCTGATGCAGCCGCGAGAAGCCGAGGATGGGGTGGAAGCGCATGCCGAAGCCCGACGTCTCGCGGGCGCCGTCGACGGGGGTCCGCATCAGGCCCTTCTTCGCCGATTCGCCGTTGGCGCGGAAGAACATCGGCTTGCCGCCGTAGGTCCAGCGCATCAGCTCGACCGGCGCGCCGGCGGCGGGGCGCAGCGCGGCGTAGAGCAGGTCGCCGGTCTCGGTCTCGCCGGTGGCGGCGCGGCGATGCGCGACCACGAGGTCGAAGCGGTCGCGGCGCCCGACCTGGCGCTGCAGGTCGAGCGCATAGGCGAGGTTCTGGCGATAGTCGG
>CAXUEV010000260.1:0-2953 GCA_964250105.1 uncultured Sphingomonadaceae bacterium | reverse complement strand
CGTGCGCCGAAGTAGTACTGGCGTCCATTGTCGTAGATCGCGCGCGGCCGGTCGCGGATCCCGGCATATTGCTCGATCTTGTGGTTGGTCAGGTTGATCGCGTCGAAGGTCAGCGCCACCTGCGGGGTGACGGCGAAGCTCGCCGAGGCGTCGAGCGATTCGGTCGCGCCTTGGTTGAGCGGGGTCGCGCGGTCGATGTTGATGAAGAACGCCGAGCGATAGTTGTACGACAGGCGGGCGCTGACCGGGCCCTTCTCGAAATAGCCGGTGACGTTGAGCGCGTGCTTCGAATTGCCCGGGATCGGCGAGCCGTCGTTCGCCTTGGCGTCGGAATAGGTATAGTTGACGATGGCACCGAAGCCGCCCCAGATCGGCCGCGACACCTGGAACTCGACCCCCTGGTTGCGCCCGCCGCCGCCGTTCGAGCGGCGATTGACCGCGAAGGTGCAGTCGTAGAGATTGTCGGTCACCGTCGCCGCGGTCGGCGTGCACAGCGACAGGTTCGGCGTCGGCGTCTGCACCGGGAAGATCTCGGTATCGGTCGTGTTGACGATGTAGGACAGGATATCCTTGTAGAAGAAGGCGGCGGCGACGATCGTCTCGCGGTCGGGATACCATTCGATCGACAGGTCGTACTGGTTGGCGCGGTACGGCTTGACCCGCGGGTCGCCGCCGCTCGCGGTCAGCGAGCCGGGGTTGAGGCTGACCGCGGGCACGATGTCGGTATAGTCGGCGCGGGCGATCGTGCGGCCGGCGGCGAAGCGCGCGATCAGCGTCGGCAGGACGTCGTAGCTGACGTTGATGCTTGGCAGGACGTCGGTGTAGCTGCGCTTGTCGGTGACGGGGGTGAAATTGCCGAAGGCGTTGCTGATCGTCCCCGCGCCGACGGTGCCGACGACGTTGCCGGTCGTCTTCTGCTCGGTGGTGATGACGCGGACGCCGAGGTTGCCGCGCCACGTGTCGCCGCCGAACTTGGCCATGGCGTAGCCGCCATAGGTCTTCTCGTTGATCGAGAAGTTGTACGGCGGGTTGGGCAGGCGGTTGGCGGTGGCGCCGGGCACGGCGTTGAGGATCGCGCTGAGCTTCTTCGGGTCGATCTGGAAATAGCTGTCGAGCGTGCCCGGCAGCTTGATGCCGTCGAGGAAATTGTCAGGCGTCAGCTCGCCGGCGAAGTTCGACGACAGGCACGCGCCCGCGCAGCCGGCGCCCGCCAGCGGCAGGAAGAAGGCGCCGTAGGTCGTGCCGACGAGGCTGGTGACGCGGTCGTGGTCGGTGAACTTGCCGCCGAACTTGATCGCCGTCAGCGGCCCGAGGTCGACCGCCTGCTCATAGTCGACATAGGCGTAGGTCTCCTTGTCGAGGTTGGTCACGCGGTTGAGCGAGGCGAAGTCGAAGAACAGGTCGTTCGGCGTGTTCGGATCGACGCCGGTGAACGCCACCTGCGGCACGAAGCCGGTCAGGTCGAAGGTGAAGCTGCCCGGCGCGCCGCCCTCGTAGAACGGCTGCGACGCGGTGTTGCCGTGCGCCTCGGTATAGCCCGCCTTGAAATGGACGCTGGCGGTGTCGGTCGGCTTCCAGACCGCGTCGAAGTCGCCCGAATAGGTCTCGGCATAGGCGACGCGCTGGATCGCGTCGTAGACGACGGCGCGGCCGTTCGGCGTCGAGGTGACCGTGCCCGAGACGACGGTGCCGTTCTTGACCGTGGCGTTGGTCAGCGTGCCGCCGCCGCCGAGCGCGTTGGCGCCCCAGGCGAGATAATTCTCGTTGAGGTTGTTGGCGTTGAAGCGCGAGTAGAGCCCGGTGACGTTCAACTCGAGCGTCTCGCTCGGCTTGAGCTGGATGCCGATGTTGCCGCCGTAGCGCTCGCGGTTCTGCTGGAACAGCGTCGAGCCGATCAGCGACGGCACCTGCGCGTCGCCCGTGGCTGCACCGATCGGCGTGAAATAGCCGAGCACCTCGACGCCGTCGCGGCGCGTCTCGCGCTTCTGGTAGACGCCGCCGACGAGGATGCCGAACGTGCCGGCGTCGTTGTGCCAGCTGACCAGCGCCGACCCCTGCGGATCGGCCTTGTCGGCGAGGTCGGAATAGACGCCCTGGAGCGAGCCGGTGATGGTGAACGGCTTGAGGTCGAGCGGGTTGCGCGTGTGGACGTTGATCGTGCCGCCGATGCCGCCCTCCTCGACGTCGGCCTGCGGGCTCTTGTAGACGTCGAGCTGGCCGACGATGTCGGCGGGCAGCGTCAGATAGTTGAAGCTGCGCGTCGCCGCGAGCTGCTCGAGGATGAACCAGTCGGCGGTGGCGACGGCGTGGCCGTTCAGCAGCGTCTTGGTCAGGTTCGGCGCAGTGCCGCGGAGCGAGACGCGCTCGCCTTCGCCGAACTCGCGGTTGATGACGATGCCGGGGACGCGCTGGAGCGCCTCGGCGACGTTCCGGTCGGGGAACTTGCCGATGTCCTCGGCCGAGATGACGTCGCCGACGACGCTGAGGTCGCGCTTGACCGCGAGCGACTTGGCGACCGATTCGCGGTAGCCGGTGACGATGATGACGTCGCCGGCGGCGTCGGTCGGCGGCGGCGTCGGCGTGGTCTGGGCGAAGGCGGCGGTGCCAGCGAGCAGGGCGAGGCCGGCAGTGGTCATCATCAATGGGTTGCGTCGCATCATGTTTCCCCTTTTCCCCACACGACGGCCGCAGCCGCGACGTGCTACCAATACGATACCAATACCGCAGCATTGGTTATGTATGAGCGACCGTCAAGTGGGTTTGTTACAGAAATATTGGGTGTGGCAGAATTATCTGCTAGGCAATGGTCTGTGATTGGTCTTATTCGTCGTCGACGACGGATCGTCGTCGGGAGGGGCGCCGCGTGCCTATGACCTTGGCCGAACAGATCGGCGTGCCCGAGCCGCGCGGCCGCGCGCCGCTGTACCTGCAGCTGCAGGCGGCGCTGCGCGGC
>CAXUEV010000259.1:0-2973 GCA_964250105.1 uncultured Sphingomonadaceae bacterium | reverse complement strand
CCGGCGCCGGCGCCGGCGCTGCGCCTCGCCGGCCTCGACCCGCTGATCGTCAGCGAAGCGGCCTGATGGCCACCGCGTTCAGGCTCGACCCGCCCGACGAGGCGCCGCGCGTCCAGCGCGCCGCCTTCGTCAACATCGGCGAGCGGACCAACGTCACCGGCTCGGCGGCGTTCAAGAAGCTGATCATGGCGGGCGACTATGCCGCCGCGGTCGCGGTCGCGCGCGGCCAGGTCGAGAACGGCGCGCAGATCATCGACGTCAACATGGACGAGGGCCTGCTCGACGCCGAGTACGCGATGACGACCTTCCTCAAGCTGATCGCCGCCGAGCCCGACATCGCCCGCGTGCCGGTGATGATCGACAGCTCGAAGTGGAGCGTGATCGAGGCCGGCCTGCGCTGCGTCTCGGGCAAGCCGATCGTCAACTCGATCTCGATGAAGGAAGGCGAGGCGGCCTTCCTCGCCGCCGCGCGCAAGTGCCGGATCTACGGCGCCGCCGCCGTCGTCATGGCGTTCGACGAGGCGGGGCAGGCCGACACGGCCGCGCGCAAGGTCGAGATCTGCGGCCGCGCCTACGACCTGCTCACGGCCGACGGCTTCCCGGCCGACGACATCATCTTCGATCCCAACATCTTCGCCGTCGCCACCGGTATCGAGGAGCACGACAATTACGGGGTCGACTTCATCGAGGCGTGCCGCGCGATCAAGCTTCGCTGCCCGCACGCGCGCATCTCGGGCGGCGTGTCGAACATGTCGTTCAGCTTCCGCGGCAACGAGCCGGTGCGCCGGGCGATGCATTCGGTGTTCCTCTACCATGCGATCGCCGCGGGCCTCGACATGGGCATCGTCAACGCCGGGCAGCTCGACGTCTACGACACGATCGACCCCGAGCTGCGCGACGCGTGCGAGGACGTCATCCTCAACCGCGCACCCCGGACCAACGTCACCAACACCGAACGGCTCGTCGATCTCGCCGACAAGTTCAAGGGCGGGGTCCAGGCCGAGAAGGCGACCGAGGAATGGCGCGGCTGGGACGTCACCCGGCGGCTCGAACATGCGCTCGTCAAGGGCCTCGACGCGCATGTCGTCGACGATACCGAGGAGGCGCGCCTCGTCGCGGCGCGCCCGATCGACGTCATCGAAGGCCCGCTGATGGCGGGCATGAACGTCGTCGGCGACCTGTTCGGCGCCGGCAAGATGTTCCTGCCGCAGGTCGTCAAGTCGGCGCGGGTGATGAAGAAGGCGGTCGCGCATCTGCTGCCGTACATCGAGGCGGAGAAGTCGGCGGGGCAGGCGACCAAGGGCCGGATCGTCATGGCGACGGTCAAGGGCGACGTCCACGACATCGGCAAGAACATCGTCGGCGTTGTCCTCCAGTGCAATAATTTCGAGGTCGTCGACCTCGGCGTGATGGTCGCGTGGCCGACGATCCTCAAGGCGGCGAACGACTGCGACGCCGACATGATCGGGCTGTCGGGACTGATCACGCCGTCGCTCGACGAGATGGTCACCGTCGCCGCCGAGATGCAGCGCGCCGGCATGACGATGCCGCTGCTGATCGGCGGCGCGACGACCAGCCGCGTCCATACCGCGCTGCGCATCGCCCCCGCCTACGCCGGACCGACGATCCACGTGCTCGACGCCAGCCGCGCGGTCGGCGTCGCGGGCGCGATGGTCAGCGAGACGATCCGGCAGGAACTGGTCGACCGCACCGCGGGCGAATACGAGGCGATCCGGACGGCGCGCGCCGGCAGGAGCGACAGCAAGCTCGTCGCGCTCGCCGCCGCGCGGGCGAACGCCTTCGTCGCCGATTTCGAGACATATCCGCCGGTTGCGCCGAAGCTCTGCCACGCCGTGCTCGACGATTATCCGCTCGACCGGCTCGTTCCGTACATCGACTGGACGCCGTTCTTCCGCGCTTGGGAGCTCGCCGGCAACTATCCGGCGATCCTCGCCGATCCGATCGTCGGCGAGAGCGCGACCGCACTGTTCGCCGATGCCCAGGCGATGCTGGCGACGATCGTTGCCGAGAAATGGCTGACCGCGCGCGGCGTCATGCGGCTGTGGCCGGCACGCCGCGACGGCGACGACGTGCTGCTGTTTACCGACGAGACGCGGCAGGAGGTGCTCGCCCGCGTGCCCTTCCTCCGCCAGCAGGTCGAGAAGCGCGCCGGCCGGCCGAACTCGTGCCTCGCCGACTTCGTCAGCGACGGCGACGACTGGCTCGGCGGCTTCGCGGTGACGGCGGGGCAGGGGATCGAGCCGCACCTCGCGCGCTTCCGCGCGGCGCACGACGATTACAGCGACATCATGCTGAAGGCGCTCGCCGACCGGCTCGCCGAAGCCTTCGCCGAGCATCTCCACGAGCGCGTCCGCCGCGAGTTCTGGGGCTATGCGCCCGACGAGGACCTCTCGGGCGACGATCTCGTCCGCGAAAAATACGCCGGCATCCGTCCCGCCCCCGGCTATCCGGCGTGCCCCGACCACAGCGTCAAGCCCGACTTGTTCCGCCTGCTCGACGCCACCGCCGCCACCGGCATCGAACTGACCGAAAGCTTCGCCATGACCCCGACCGCGGCGGTCAGCGGCTATTATTTCGCGTCGCCGCAAGCGAGCTACTTCGGCGTCGCCCGCGTCGGCAAGGACCAGGTCGCCGACTATGCCGCCCGCCGCGGCGTCAGCGTCGAGCAGGCCGAGGCATGGCTGCGGCCGAACCTCGACGGCTGATATCGGCTCAGGGCGCGTCGATCTCGATCAATACCATGCCGTCGCCGACCTGATCCCCCATCGCGACGTGCACCGCGGCGACGGTGCCGGCGAGCCTGGCCACGAGCCGGTGCTCCATCTTCATCGCCTCGAGCACGAGCAGGCGGTCGCCGGCCTCGACGCTCTGCCCTACGGCGACGTCGAGCGCGAGCACCAGCCCCGGCATCGGCGCGAGAACGCGGCCGTCGCCGCCCGACGCGGCGACGGT
>CAXUEV010000258.1:0-2982 GCA_964250105.1 uncultured Sphingomonadaceae bacterium | reverse complement strand
CGAGCCGCAGGGCGCGGGCGTCGGCGTGACGCTCGCCGCGGTCCGCTTCGACACGCTCGTCGGCTGGCTCGCGACGCTCGGCCGCGACGCCGGCCTGCGGGTCGTCGGGCTCGAGCTCGAGCGCCGGCCCGACCCCGGCCTCGTCGACGCCCGGATCGACCTCGCGGCATGAGCGACGACCTCGACCTGCCGGCCAACGCCGCGCTGCTGCCGTACGGCTTCGCCCGCCGCCACGGCGTGCTCGTGCACGGCGACACGTGCAGCCACCGCGAGGCCGGCGTCGAGGCGCTCGCCGAAGTGCTGCGGATGGTTGGATCCGTGCCGCACTATGAAGCGGTCGCGGACGCCACCTTCCAGCTGCGGTTGCGCGCCTTGTACCGCGACCGTGCCGGGGACGTCGCCGGGCTCGCCGCCGCCGACACCGACCTCGCCGCCCTCGCCGACACCGCCGCCGCCGTCGACGACCTGCTCGACAGCCGCGACGATTCGCCCGTGATCCGCCTGATCAACGCGCTGCTGCTCGAGGCGGTGCGCCAGGGGGCGTCCGACATCCATCTGGAAACGCAGGAGAAAAGCTGCACCGTCCGCTTCCGCGTCGACGGCGTGCTGCGCGACATGGTCGCCCCCGCGCGCGCGCTGGCGCCGCTCCTTGCCAGCCGCATCAAGGTCATGGCCCGCCTCGACATCGCCGAAAAGCGCCTCCCCCAGGACGGCCGCACCACCCTCCGCCTCGCCGGCCACGAAATCGACGTCCGCGTCTCCACCCTCCCCGCGCAGCACGGCGAACGCGTCGTCCTGCGGCTGCTCGACCGCGACGCGACCGCGCTCGACCTGACCCGGCTCGGCCTCGGCGCGCGCGACATGGCGGTGTTCGACGGGCTGCTCAAACGCCCGCACGGCATCGTCCTCGTCACCGGACCGACGGGATCGGGCAAGACGACGACGCTGTACGCCGCGCTGAGCCGCCTCAACGACCGTACGCGCAACATCATGACCGTCGAGGACCCGATCGAGTACGAACTCGACGGCATCGGCCAGATGCAGGTCAACTCGCGCATCGACCTGAGCTTCGCGCGCGGCCTGCGGGCGATCCTGCGCCAGGACCCCGACGTCATCATGGTCGGCGAGATCCGCGACCGCGAGACCGCCGAGATGGCGGTACGGGCGAGCATGACCGGGCATTTCGTGCTGACGACGCTCCACACCAACTCCGCCGTCGGCAGCGTCGCCCGGCTGGTCGACATGGGCGTCGAGCGCTACCTGCTGGCGCCGATGGTCACTGGCCTCGTGGCGCAGCGGCTGGTGCGGACGCTGTGCCCGGCGTGCCGCGCGCCGGGCATGGCGACCGCGATCGAGAGCGCGATGCTCGCCGGCACGCTGCCGACGGGCGCCGCGCTGTTCAGGCCCGTGGGATGCGACGCCTGCGCCGAGGGCTATCGCGGGCGCGGCGCGATCTACGAGGTCGTCGCGGTCGACGAGACGATGCAACTGCTGATCCACGACGGCGCCTCCGAAGCCGCGCTCGCCGCCGCCGCGCGCCGCGCCGGCCCGTCGCTGCTCGACGACGGCGCGGCCAAGGTCCGCGCCGGGCTGACGTCGGTCGAGGAAGTCGCCCGCGTCGCCCGCGACGACGGTTGAAGCGGTGGCCGCGTTCGCCTTCCATGCCGTCGACGGCACCGGTCGGACCCAGCGCGGCGTCGTCGAGGCGACCAGCGCCGCCGGCGCGCGCCGGCTGCTGCGCGACCGCAGCCTGCTCCCCGTCACGATCGCCGCGACGAACCCTGCGGCGGCACGGCAAGGCGGCGTCAAGGTCGGGGCAAAGGCGCTGGCGATGCTGACGCGCCAGCTCGCCACGCTCGTCGGCACCGACATCCGGATCGAGGAAGCGCTGCGGCTGGTCGCGGCGCAGTCGGCGTCGCCGACGGTCGCCGAGCTGCTGCTCAACCTCCGCGGCGGCATCCTCGACGGCCAAGGCTTCGCCGCGGCGCTGGCCGGGCAGCCGGCGGCGTTCCCCGCGTTCTTCCGCGCCTCGGTCGCGGCCGGCGAGCAGTCGGGCGAGCTCGCCGGGGTTCTCGCCCACCTCGCCGACTTCGTCGAGCAGCGCCACCGCGCCATGGGCAAGCTGCAGCTGGCGCTGCTCTACCCGGTGCTGCTGGCGGGCGTGTCGCTGGCGACGATGACGCTGCTGCTGGTCTATGTCGTCCCCGACATCGTCCGCGTGTTCGTCGCGCGCGGCGCCGACCTGCCGCTGCTGACGCGGGCGCTGATCGGCCTGAGCGCGGCGGTCGAGCGGTTCGGCCCGGTCGCGCTGGCGATGGCGGTCGGGGCCGGCGTGTTTGCCCGGCACTGGCTCGGCGACGCCGCCAACCGGCTGCGGATCGACCGCTTCCTGGCGACGACCCGGCCGTTCGCCGGGTTCAGCCGCCGGCTCAACGCCGCGCGCTTCGCCGGCAGCCTCGCGACGCTGGTGCAGAGCGCGGTGCCGCTGGTCGACGCAATCATCACCGCCGCGGTGGTGATGCCCAACCGCTTCGTCCGGGCGCAGGCGCTGGCGGCGGCGGCGGCGGTCCGCGAGGGCGCCAGCCTCCACCGGGCGATGGCCGAGGCGACGGTCTTCCCGCCGATGCTGGTGGCGATCGTCGCCAGCGGCGAGAGCAGCGGCCGGCTCGGGACGGTGCTGGCGCGCGCGGCGGCCGACCTCGACCGCGATCTCGACGCGCTGGTGGCGACGCTGGTGGGCCTGGTCGAGCCGGCGGTGCTGCTGGCGATGGGCGGCGTCGTCCTGCTGATGGTGCTCGCGATCCTGCTGCCGATCATCAATCTCAACAACTTGGCGGGGATGTAGCATGGACGTTATCGACCGTCGGCATCTGCTCGGAGCGTTGGCGCTGGCGTCGTGCTGGCCGACGCTCGTCGCGGCGAAAGGCGACGACCGGCCGCCCGCCGCGCTGCTGCTGCCGCTGACGGGGGCGAGCGCGGATC
>CAXUEV010000257.1:0-3041 GCA_964250105.1 uncultured Sphingomonadaceae bacterium | reverse complement strand
ATCGCCGCGCTGGCGGTCTTCCAGGCCGACGACCGGCGCTTCGCCGCGGCGTTCCTCGGTGCCGCGCTCGGACTGCTGCTGGTGCTGACTGTGCTGGCGGCGGCGATCCGCTGGCTCGCGGCGCGGGCGCCGCGTCCCGCGGATGTGCTGGGGCGGATCGCGCTCGCCAACCTCCACCGCCCGGGCGCGCCGACGCGGCAATTGGTCGTCGCGCTCGGCCTCGGGCTGACGCTGTTCGCGACGCTCGCCGTGATCGAGACCAACCTGTCGGGGCAGCTCGACAAGTCTGTTCCGGCCAAGGCACCGAGCTTCTTCGCCATCGATATCCCGACCGACGGCCTCGCCACCTTCACGGCGATCGTCGCCCGCACCGCGCCGGGCGCCACCCTGCGCACCGTGCCCTCGCTGCGTGGCCCGGTCACCGCGGTCAAGGGCGTGCCCGTGGCGAAGCTGCGCGTGCCCGCCGACGCGTGGATCCTGCGCGGCGACCGCGGGCTCAGCTACGCCGCCGCCTTCCCCGAGAACAACGTGCTGACCGCCGGCAAGTGGTGGCCGGCGGATTATGCCGGGCCGCCGCTGGTGTCGATCGACCAGGATGCGGCGACCGCGCTGGGCCTCCGCCTCGGCGACACGCTGACAGTGTCGGTGCTCGGCGTCGACGTCACCGCGCGCATCGCCTCGTTCCGCAAGATCGACTGGCGCTCGTTCGGCTTCAACTTCGCCATCCTGTTCGCCCCCGGTACGCTCGAGGGTGCGCCGCACAGCTGGATGGCGACCGTCGCCTTGCCGCCTGCGCGCGAGAAGGCGTTCGCCGCCGCCGTGGCGCGCGCCTTGCCGACGGTGTCGCTCGTCCGGGTCAAGGACATCATCGGCCAGGTCGCCGCGCTGTTCGGCCAATTGTCGGCCGCGGTCCGCGCCGCCGCCTCGGTCACCGTCGCCGCCGGCATCGCCGTACTTGTCGGCGCGCTCGCCGCCGGACGGCGGGCGCGGATCTACGACGCGGTGCTGCTCAAGGTGCTCGGTGCGACGCGCGGCCAGATCGTCCGTGCGACGCTGCTCGAATACGGGCTGCTCGCCGCCATCGTCGCCGGGCTCGCGCTCGCCATCGGCGCGGGCGCGGGGTGGTACGTCGTCACCCGCGTGCTGCGGCTCGACTGGGCCCCCGACTGGCCGCCGGTGCTGGCGACCGTCGCGGTCGGCGCGGTCGTTACCGTCGTCGTCGGGCTGGCCGGCTCGTGGCGCGCGCTGTCGGTGCGGCCGAACGCGATATTGCGGACGCTGTGACCGCTTGAAACCGTGCCGCGAAGCGCCGATATTGACCAGACATCGGCGTAGTGCCGAGGTGATGGAGATTTAGATGGCCAATCAGTTCGACCCCCGCGTCGCTTATCCGCGCGCATCGGGGCCGGCGCTTGACGGGACGACGTTCGACGCCGGCCTGCGTTCGTACATGCTGTCGGTTTACAACTATATGGCGAGCGGCGTGCTGCTCACCGGCTTCGTCGCGCTGTTCGTCGCGCAATCGGGGCTCGTCGCCAACCTGTTCAACGAGGTCGGCAAGCCGTCGCTGCTCGGCTGGATCGTCATGCTCGCGCCGCTCGGACTGGTGCTTACGCTCAGCTTCGGCATCAACCGCTTGTCCGAATTCAGCGCCAAGGCGCTGTTCTGGGGCTATGCCGCGCTGATGGGCGTATCGCTGTCGACGATCTTCCTCCGCTACACCGGCGGGTCGATCGCGGCGACCTTCTTCGCCACCGCGGCGTCGTTCGGCGCGCTGAGCCTGTACGGTTACACGACCAAGCGTGATCTCGGCGGCATGGGCAAGTTCCTGATGATGGGCGTCGTCGGCATCCTCGTCGCGATGGTCGCCAACATCTTTCTCAAGTCGAGCGCGCTCGACCTGATCGTGTCGATAATCGGCGTGCTGCTGTTCGCCGGCCTGACCGTCTACGACACGCAGAAGATCAAGAACATGTACGACACCGTCGGCAACAGCGATTTCCGCGGCAAGTCGATCGTCATGGGCGCGCTGACGCTCTACCTCGACTTCATCAACCTGTTCCTGTTCCTGCTCCGCTTCACCGGCGGCAACCGCAACTAGCTGTAAGTTCCAGTCCAGCGACAGGCCCCGTGGGAAACCGCGGGGCCTTTTTCGTTCTGCCATTGCGTCGCGTTGTTGTGCGAACTCCCTTTTTACGGCCCGTCGGCTCCCGAGACGAGGAAAGCGGCGATCGCGGTGCCAAGGTCGGGCTTGGTCACCGCCGTCATGTGGTTGCCGGGGATCGCCGCCGCACGCGCGTCGGGCAGTGCCGCGGCGAGTTCGGCGGCCGAGCCGTTGTCGTGGTCGTCGCGGCCGTTGACGACGAGCGTCGGAGTCGCCAGGCCGGCGATCGTCGCCAGCGTGGTCTCCGCCTGCGCGCGCAGGACGTGCGCCGCCGCCTCGGCGTCGATCTTGTTGGTCCGCATGAACTGGACCGCGAGCCAGCCGGGGCTGCCGCGCTCGAAGCTGTCGGGCGCGGCGATGGCGTCGAGGAACCACTGCGTCCGCCGCTCCCAGTCGACGATCCCGGCGAGTCCCATCCCGGCCAGCACCGCGCACCGCGGCCGCAGCCCACGCGCCAGCAGGCGCACCGTCGTCCGCGCGCCGAGCGAATAGCCGCCGAGGTCGAAGTCGGTCAGCCCGAGGTGCGCGATCAGCGCCTCGGCGTCGAGCGCCAGCACGTCCGTCGGATACGCCGCCGCATCGTGCGGCGCGGCGCTGTCCCCATGCGCGCGGAGGTCGGGCATGATCACGCGGAAGCCGGCGGCGGCGATCGTCGCGGTGGTGCCGAAGCGGAGCCAGTTGGTCGTCGCGTTGCTGAACAGGCCGTGGAGCAGGACGACAGGCCGCCCGGCACCGACCTCGTGCCACGCGATCTCCTGTCCGTCGAAGCTGGCGAAGCGGTTCATTCCGGACCGCCGCCGACGCCCGCCCAGCGCGCGACGAGCGGCGCGTGCTCGTCGCTGCGCGTCGCCGGCAGGCCGTCGGCCGCGATCCAGCC
>CAXUEV010000256.1:0-3046 GCA_964250105.1 uncultured Sphingomonadaceae bacterium | reverse complement strand
GCGCCGGGGACGAGCGCGGCGGCGGCGGGATCGGGGTCGGCGACCGCGGCGACCTCGATCGCGCCGGTCGCCTGCATCGCCGCCAGCCGCTGGCGGCCGATCCAGCCGACGCCGAGGAAGCCGACGCGCGGACGTCGGGTCACAATGTTATCAACGCCTTGAGGAAGCCGTCGGGCCGGTCGCGGGTGGCGTCGAGCGCGGCGCCGACCTCGTCGAGGGCGAAGCGGTGGGTGTAGAGCGGGCGCGGGTCGAGCCGGCCGGCGGCGACGGCGGCGACGGCGTCGGCCATGCCGCGCAGGTTGACCGCGGGATCGCGTTCGTGGGCGCTGACGATGTCGATGCCCTTCCAGTTCCACATCTGCATGTTGACCTGGCGCGGTCCGTCCTGGTGGTAGCCGGCGATGACGAGGCGGCCGCCCTCGCGGACGAGCTCGCCGGCGAGGTCGAGCGGCCATTGCCGGCCGACCGCCTCGATCACGCAATCGCACAGGCCGCCGCCGGTAAGTTCTTTCACTTGTTCGATAATCTCAGCGTGGTCGATCATCGCGACGGTCTCGGCGGCACCATATTGGCGGGCGATGTCGAGCGCGAAGGGGCGGCGCGAGACGGCGATGACGCGCGCGCCGGCGTCGGTGGCGAGGCGCGTCAGGATCGCGCCGAGGAAGCCGATGCCGACGATGGCGACGGTCTGGCCGGCACGGATCCGCGACCGGCGGAAGATGTTCATCGCGCAGCCGAGCGGCTCGCCAGGAAAGGCCATGCCGTCGAGCGCTGCAGGCAAAACCACGATTCCGTCAACCTTTGCAATGTCATACTCGGCGTAGGCGTTGTAGGTCAGCGCGGCGACGCGGTCGCCGACGGCGATGCCGTCGACCCCGTCGCCGATCGCGTCGATTACGCCCCAGCCTTCGTGGCCGAGCGCGCCAGGGGCGGTCGGGAACTGCATCCACTCGGGGCCCGACCAGGGGGTCAGGTTCGAGGCGCAGACGCCGCAGCCCTCGAGGCGGATGCGCAACTCGCGCGGTCCAGGCTGCGGCACAGGCACCGCATCGATATGGAACGACCCCGGGCCGGTAACGACAAGGCTGCGCATCACCGCTGGCACGCTATGCGCCCGTCGGCGGCGGCGGGCGCGTAGCGCTCGACCATCCGCGCACAGAAGTCGGCGAACTGCGCCGGCTCGCGCGGCGGGCTGCTGTGGTGCGGCGCCACGCCCAGATGTTCGGGGGTGAAGCAGAAGGTGACCGTCGTCGTGAAATCGGCGAGCGCCGCCATCTGCCGGTCGAACCAGTCGAGCGCGTTCGGCCGGAAGCTGTCGGCCCACGACAGGCCGGTGCGCAGATGGGTGACGCCGAGGCGCTTCATCCAGCGCACCGCCGAATCGAGCCGCGCGTCCTCGAAATGGAACCACTGCATCAGGCCCATCGCCGGCGTGTGGCGGGCGAAATGGTCGAGCCCGGGCTTGGGGCTGCCGTCCTCGCGGATCAGCCCCATGTAGAAATGCCGGTAGTAGCTCGACCCTTCGGCCTCGCGGTGGCGCGTCGTCGCCCCCCAGCTCTGCGGCAGGTCGAACAGCGAGTACCAGAAGATGCGCGGCGCGCGGCCGACGAGCAGCGCGGCGGTGCGGTCGACGCCGAACACCTGGACCTCGTCGGCGCCGAACGAGCCGACGCCGACCTCGGTGACCCAGACCGGGTGGTCGGGGGCGACCGCGGCGATCTCGGCGAGCTTCGCCGGCCACGCGTCGATCGGCCACAGGTTCCAGTCGAGCGGGAAGCCGTGGACGCCGATCGCGTCGACGTGCGCCAGCGCGCCGTGGCCGGCCATCCGCCGCACCCAGTGCGGATCGATCGGCGACATGCCGCCGAGCACGCGCGTCAGGCCGGGGTTGACCGCGGCGATCGCCGCGCCGGCGCGGATCACCGTGTCGGCGAAGATCGCCCAGTCGGGGTCGTGCTCGAGGTCCCAGTGCGACTTGTTGTTCGGCTCGTTCCAGATCATCGCCGCTTCGATCATGTGCTCGGCCCCCGCGCCGGATACGCCGCCATCGGTTGATCGCTCCAGCCGGCGTAGGGCACCGGCGCGACGCGGCAGACGAAGACGTCGTCCATCGGCCGCGCGGTGACGGCGAAGCCCGACGCGCGCAGCATCGCCTCGCTGCCGGCGCGGTTCGGCGCCCACCAGTTGGTCCAGTCGTGGGCGAATTCGTGTTCGATGAAGTGCATCTTGGGGTAGCCGGGCTCGTCGAAATAGGGCGGCGGCACGATCGTGCCCGGCAGGTAGAAGGGATGGTCGCGCGGCACCTCGGCGACCGTATCGCTGCCCTGCTGCATCGTCTGGAACAGCAGCAGGTCGGCGGCGACATGCTCGCGGATCAGGTCGAGCGCGAGCAGCGGATGGCGCAGGTGGTAGAGGACGCCCATGAAGATGACGAGGTCGAAGCGCCGGCCGAGCGCGGCGACGTCGTAGACCGAGAGCTGGCGGAACTCGATGTCGGCCATGCCGACCGCCGCCACCGCCAGCCGCGCCTGCGCGAGGTAGCGCGCGTCGGAATCGATGCCGACGACGTGCGCCGCGCCGCGCCGCCGCATCTCGATCGCGTAGAAGCCGGCGTTGCAGCCGATGTCGAGGACGGTCCTGCCGGTCAGGTCGGCGGGGAGCGCGTCGGCGAAGCGGCGGAACTTGAACGCCGGATAGTCGCCGAGGAAATGATCGGGGGCGGTCATGACGCCGCCGAGATCGATGTTCTGGTACCAGGGCGCGAGCGCCTCGATCTCGGCGCGCAGGCTCGCCTCGCCGTTCATGCGCGGTCGTTGAGCGTCAGCAGGCGGCCGCCGCCGGGGCCGACGGCGAGCGTCGTCAGCGACGCCGGGTCGACGTCGAAGCGCAGCACGAAGTCGAGCGCGAGCCCGAGATAATGCGCGACGACGCCGCGGATGATGTCGCAGTGGCTGACCATCACGACCGGCTGCGCCGCCGCCGCGGTCGCGTCGATGTGGGCGACCGCGCGCGCGGTCGCGGCGGCCATCGTCTCGCCGCCGGGGCA
>CAXUEV010000255.1:0-3065 GCA_964250105.1 uncultured Sphingomonadaceae bacterium | reverse complement strand
CGCGCCCGCCGCCGCCAGCGCGAGGCCAATGCCGCGCCCGGCGCCGGTGACGAGCGCCCGCTGGCCGTCGACGTGGAACGAGGGCGTGACCGGCAGCACCGCCTATTCGGCCGCGAGCAGCGGTTCGGCGCGGCCGGCGTAGGGGATGTTGCGGCCGCCGTGGCGGCGGACGCGGATATTCGCCTGCTCGCCGTGGCCGGTGAAGCCTTCGAGCGCGCACAGGCGGCTGCAATATTCGCCGATCATCGCGCTCGCGGCGTCGGTCGTCACCTTCTGGTAGGTGCAGGTCTTGATGAACTTGCCGACCCACAAGCCCCCGGTGTAGCGCGCCGCCTTCTTCGTCGGCAGCGTGTGGTTGGTGCCGATGACCTTGTCGCCGTAGGCGACGTTGGTCCGCTTGCCGAGGAACAGCGCGCCGTAATTGGTCATGTGCGCGAGGAAATAGTCGGGGTCGCGGGTCATCACCTGGACGTGCTCGCTGGCGATCTCGTCGGCGATGCGGACCATCTCCTCGTCGCTGTCGGCGACGATTACTTCGCCGTAGGTCTGCCAGGCAGCGCGGGCGACCTCGCCGGTGGCAGGATCGCCAGCAGCCGCTCGACCTCGCGGATCGTGTCGTGGGCGAGCGCGCGCGACGTCGTCAGCAGGATCGCCGGGCTGTCAGGGCCGTGCTCGGCCTGGCCGAGCAGGTCGGTCGCGCAGAGTTCGCCGTCGACGCTGTCGTCAGCGATGACCAGCGTCTCGGTCGGGCCGGCGAACAGGTCGATGCCGACACGGCCGAACAGCTGGCGCTTGGCCTCGGCGACGAAGGCGTTGCTGGGACCGACGAGGATGTCGACCGGCGCCAGCGACTGGGTGCCGAGCGCCATCGCCGCCACCGCCTGGATGCCGCCGAGACAGTGTATCTCGTCGGCGCCCGCCATCGCCTGCGCCGCGACGACCGCCGCCGCCGGCCGGCCGTGGAATGGCGGCGCGCAGGTGACGACGCGCTTCACCCCGGCGACCTTGGCGGTGATAACCGACATGTGCGCCGAAGCGAGCAGCGGGTACTTGCCCCCCGGAACGTAGCAGCCGGCGGCGTTGACCGGCACGTTGCGGTGGCCGAGGACGACGCCGGGCAGCGTCTCGACCTCGACGTCCTTGATCGAGTCGCGCTGGATCTGGGCGAAGTTGCGCACCTGCGTCTGGGCGAACTCGATGTCGCGGATGTCCTGGGGGTCGAGGCTGGCCACGCACGCGTCGATCTCGGCGGGCGATAGTCGTCGCGGTCCCAGCCGTCGAACCGGATCGACAGCTCGCGGACGGCGGCGTCGCCGCGCGCCTCGACGTCGGCGAGGATCGTCTCGACCGTCGTCCGCACCTGAAGGTTCCGCTCGGTCCGCACCGCCGCCGACACCGCGCTTTTCGGATATTCTGCCATCGATCGATCCTCTTGCATTCGTATTCAGCGATACGCCATGCCGCCGCCGCCGACAAGCCGCGACGACCTTCAGCCGCTCGCGACGGCGGCGGCGATCGCCCGGTCGTACAGCGCGGCCCGGCGGGTCCGCGTCGCGGCGTCGGCGCGGCAGACGAAGCGGTCGCCCGGCTGCTCGACGACGTCGCCCGCGACATGGCCCGCGAGCATTGCGCAGCCGAGCGCGGTCACTTCGACGCCGCCGCAGCGGACGATCGTGCGGCCGGTGACGTCGGCGAGGAACTGGAGGAAATAGTCGCTCGCGCTCAGCCCGCCGTCGACCGCGATCGTCGCCGCCAGCCCGACCCGGCGGTCGAGCGCGGCGATCATCGCCGCGGTCTGCAGCGCGATGCCTTCGAGCAGCGACTGGTGGAGGTCGCGCCGCGTCGTCGCGGTGGTCATGCCCGACCACAGTCCGCGCGCGTCGCGCCGCCACTGCGGGCAGGAGAGGCCCGACAGCGCCGGAATGAACACCAGGCCGCGATCGATCGCCGGGGCGGCGTCGAAAGCCCCGAGTTCGGCCGGGTCCGACACCAGGCCGATCCGCATCGCCCACTCGATCGCCGCGCCGGCATCGTAGACCCCGCCTTCGAGCGCATAGCGCGTCTCGGTCGCGGTCGCCCAGGCCACCGTCGCGATCAGCCCGTCCGGTAGGGCTTCGGGGGCGGTAACGCCGGCGACGGCGAGCGCGAACGCGCCGGTGCCGAAGGTGATCTTGGCGTCGCCGGAGCGGTGGCCGCGGTGGCCGTGGAGCGCCGCCTGCTGGTCGACGACCGAGGCGACCAGCGGCGTGCCGCGGTACGCGCCGAAGCCCGCCGTCGTCGGCCGGATCGGGGCGAGCGTCGCGGGGGGCACGCCGAACGTGGCGCACAGCACCGGGTCCCACGTCAGGCTGGCGAGGTTCATCAGCGCCGTCCGCGACGCGGTCGTTGGATCGGTCGCGGACACCCCGGTCAGCCGCTCGATCAGGAAGCTGTCGGTCGTGCCCAGCCGCAGCCGGCCGTCGCCAAGCGCGCGCTGCGCCGCCGGCTCGTGCTCGACGATCCACGCGAGCTTGGCCGCGGCAAAATAGCAGTCGAGCGGCAGGCCCGACCGCGCCCGGACGCGATCCTCGAGCCCCGCCGCCCTGATCTGCTCGATCGCGTCGACCGTCCGGCTGTCCTGCCAGACGATCACCGGCGACAGCGGTGCGAGCGTCTCCGCGTCCCAGGCGAGGCAGCTTTCGCCCTGGTTGGCGAGGCCGATCGCGTCGACCGGGCCGCTCGCGGCAAGGCACGCCTCGACGTTGGCGAGCAGTTCGAGCGGATCGTGCTCGACCCAGCCGGGACGGGGATAGATCTGCCGGTGGCGCACCGCCGCCGCCAGTCGTGGCGGGGCGTCGCCGTCGAACACCAGCGCGCGCGTACTGGTCGTCCCCTGATCGATGGCGAGCACGCGCATGCCGTCTCCCCCCGATCAGCCGCCGGTCTCGACCGCGACGGTGATGTCGGCGACGCCGTCGCGCCGGTCGATCGCGGCGAGCGGGATCAGCAGGCGGCGCTCCTGCCGGCTCGCCAGCCGGCGCGACCAGAGGATGCAGCCCCCCTGCCGCAGCGTCAACCGGCCGCGC
>CAXUEV010000254.1:0-3105 GCA_964250105.1 uncultured Sphingomonadaceae bacterium | reverse complement strand
GGTCGCGACGCCTGCCGACGCGGTCCGCCCGGCCGACCATGCCGCGGTCGCCGACCTGCGCGCGGCGGTGACCAGTTACGAACGCGACATCCTCGCCGCCGCGCTCCAGCGTTGCCGCCACAACCAGAAGGCGGCGGCGGTCGCGCTGGCGCTGACCTACGACCAATTGCGACACGCTCTCAAAAGACACGACATGCTGTGAATCTGTTCGGCCTGCGACGAAATCTATCGACGGATTTAGCGTGAACTACGCCGCCGATGGTGCCAAAGACATCGGGACCGCGCGATCATTCCTCAAGGAGTTCCGACCATGGCCTTCACCCTGCCGCCGCTGCCGTACGCCGCCGACGCGCTCGAGCCGTACATGTCGGCGAACACCTTCAGCTTCCACCACGCCAAGCACCACAAGGCCTATGTCGACAAGGCCAATGCGGCGATCGAGGGCACGCCGCTCGCCGACAAGTCCGACGTCGAGGTCGTCCGCGCCGCCAAGGAACAAGGCAACGCCGGGCTGTTCAACAATGCCGCGCAGGCGTGGAACCACAGCTTCCTGTGGAATTCGCTGTCGCCGAGCGGCGGCGGCGCGCCGTCGGGCCGGCTGAAGGACGCGATCGACCGCGACCTCGGCGGCGTCGACAAGTTCGCCGAGGCATTCAAGGCCGAGGCGGTCGGCCATTTCGCCAGCGGCTGGGCCTGGCTCGTCGCCGAGAGCGGCACGCTCAAGATCACCAGCACGCACGACGCCGACACGCCGCTGGTCCACGCCGGCCAGACCGCACTGGTCACGCTCGACCTTTGGGAGCACGCCTATTACCTCGACTATCAGAACCTGCGCCCCGGCTTCGTCGACGCCTATCTCGCGCACCTGATCAACTGGGACTTCGCCGCCAGCAACTTCGACAGCATTGCGGCGTAACGCCCGGGGCGGGCCCGTCGCCGGCTCTCACGGATCGGCGATTGCCTGCGCGGCCGAGGCGAGCGGCATCACCTCGACGTCGGCGCCGACGGGATAGGTCTCGCCGCCGGGGTAGACGAGGATGCGACGTGCGGGCGCGAGGTCCGCGCACGCTTGGTGGAAGCCGCGTTCGAGCCTGGGCGCGAGGCTGCGCTTGATCTCGATCGCCCACAGGCGGCCGTTCGGCGTTGTCAGGAGCAGGTCGATCTCCGCCCCGGCAGCGCTCCGATAGAAGTTGGCCCGCGTGCCCTCGGGTGCCGCGGCGAGCAGCGTCTCGATCACGAACCCTTCCCAGCTCGCACCGGCGACCGGGTGCCCGAGGACGTCGTCGAGCGTGGCGAGGCCGAGCAGCGCATGCACCAGCCCGCTGTCGCGGACATAGATCCGCGGTGACTTCACCAGCCGCTTCGCGGCGTTGCTGTGCCACGGTTCGAGCCGGCGGACGAGCAGCAGGTCGACGAGCAGGTCGAGGTACGACGCGACGGTCTTGCTGTCGACGCCGAGCGCCCGCGCGAGGTTGGCGGCGTTGAGCAGGCCGGACTGCTGGTGCGCGAGCATCGTCCAGAAGCGCCGCAGCGTCTCGGCGGCGATGCGCGGACCGAGCAGCGGAACGTCGCGCTCGAGATAGGTGCGGATGAAGTCGCGCCGCCAGAGCAGGCTCGCACGGTCGTCGACCGCGAGCAGGCTGTCGGGAAAGCCGCCGCGCAGCCATAGTCTCGGCTGGTCGCTCGCGGGCACCTCGAGACCGTTGACCGGCCCGAGTTCGAGGTAGCTGATCCGCCCCGCCAGGCTTTCGCCGGACTGACGCAGCAGGTCGAGCGAAGCCGAGCCCAGCAGCAGGAAGCGTCCGGCCCGCATGCCGCGTCGGCGGCCGCGGTCGATCAGGCCGCGCAGATGCTGGAACAAGCCGGGCGCTCGCTGGACCTCGTCGAGGATGACGAGTTCGGCTTCGTGCGCGCCGAGATAGGCTTCGGGTTCGGCAAGTCTGGCGCGATCGGCAGCGGACTCGAGGTCGAGATAGAGCGACGGCCGCGTCGCCCCGATCGCGAGCGCCAGGGTCGTCTTGCCGACCTGACGCGGACCAAGCAGCGCGACGGCGGGCGCGGCGGCGATCCGACTCAGCAGTTCCTGCTCGATACGACGCGTGATCATCCTTGCATTCTTGGAGCACGACTCCCGATTTGCAAGGATAACCCTCGTTCAGCTCGCGCTATTCCCTGGGCGGGCCGTGGCGCAGCAGGATCGGGGTCTGGGCGAGGGCGAAGACGAAGGTCAGCCCGGTCACGCCCCAGACCTTGAAGGTCACCCAGTCGTCGGTCGTCAGCTGGCGGCGCAGCACCTCGTTCAGGACCGCCAGCGCGACGAAGAAGACGATCCAGTTCCGCGTCAGCTTGTGCCAGCCGGCGTCGTCGAGCTCGGCGAAGGTCTCGCCGAGCACCTTCTTGAGCAGCGGGCGCTTGGTCAGCGCGCCGAACAGCAGGACACCGGCCAGCAGCGCGTAGATCACCGTCAGCTTGACCTTGATGAAGTCGGGGTCCTGCAGCAGCAGCGTCGCGGTGCCGAAGACGAACACCATGACCCCGACCAGCCACAGCATCGGCGTGATCCGCCCGTAGCGGAAATGCGCGATCAGCATCGCCACCAGCGTCGTCGCCATGACCGCGGCGGTGGCGACATAGATCGCGGCGAGCTTGTTGGCGACGAAGAACACCAGCAGCGGGGCGAAATCGAGCGCGAACTTGACGGCGGGCGAGGGCGTGCGGATCGGTTCGGCCATGCGCCCGGTGTGTAGGGGCGAACCCCGCGGCGGCAAAGACGATTCGTGCGGCGGCCGACTTCCTGTAAGGCGGTCAGGCATGACCGCTCCCGTCGCTCCCGCTCTCGTCGTCGCCGGGCTCGCCTGCGACCGCGGCGGCCGGCGCATCTTCGCCGATGTCGGCTTCACCCTCGCGCCCGGCGGCGCGCTCCAGGTCGAGGGCGCGAACGGTGCCGGCAAGTCGAGCCTGCTCCGCGTGATCGCCGGGCTGCTGCCGGCCGCCGCCGGCCGGGTCGACAATCCGTTCGCCGTCGCCTGGGCCGGGCACGAGGTCGCGCTCAAGCCGGGGTCGACGCTGCGCGCCGAGCTGACGCACTGGGCGCAGCTCGACCGG
>CAXUEV010000253.1:0-3112 GCA_964250105.1 uncultured Sphingomonadaceae bacterium | reverse complement strand
CGCCGTCGGCCGGCCCGCGATCCTCGTCGGCGCGTCGCTCGGCGGCGTCGCCATGCTCGACGTCCTCGGCGGCGACGCCGCACCCGCCGCCCGCGCGCTGGTGCTGATCGACATCGGCCACCGCATCGCCGCGAGCGGCAGCGAAAGGGTCGGCGGCTTCATGAGCGGGACGATCGGCGGCTTCGACAGCCTCGACGACGCGGCGCGGGCGATCGCCGACTATTTGCCCCACCGCGAGGCGCGCCGCCCCGGCGCCAGCCTGCTGAAGACGCTCGATCGCCACGACGACGGCCGCTACTACTGGCGCTGGGACCCGGCGATGCTGACCAGCCGGCCGCCGATCGACCTCGCCGAAGTCGAGCGCCGGATGACGGCGCAACTCCGCCGCGTCGCGGTCCCGACGCTGATCGTCCGCGGCGCCAACAGCGAGATCCTGTCGCGCGCGACTGCCGACGAGATGCTCGAACTCCTCCCCCACGGCCAGCTGGTCGAGGTCGCCGGCGCCCACCACATGGTCGCCGGCGACGACAACAACGCCTTCATGGCCGCCCTGCTCGCCTTCATCGACACGCTCGATCGCTAGTTCAGCGATCCCTCGACCGTGCGAGGCACGACCCCCTCCAGCACCGAAGGTCGCCTGCGCCGAACACCTGCTCGTCGGCGAAGATATTGAATGTTATCACATTCGTTCGCGCGTAATGAACTCTGTCTCGCGCTTCACGACTCCGTTCCCGCTCGCATCCGGTCCGAAAGCGTCGGAATAGTTTACAATCGTCTGGTCGCCGATCGAGACGCCGCCGACCGCGGCTTTCGTTATCAGTGCGTTACGAAAAGATCTTGCAAATGGCCCATTTCTTGCTGGGATATTAACGGTACGCGCTGGCGAACCAAGGTGTCACAAGCAGTGGGGACAAGTAGAGTGAGCAAGTTTAACAGATTATCGCAAGCCGTCGCGATGGCGGCGTTGTGCATCGGTGTCCAGGCACACGCCTCCCTGACGGCCTTCCAGTCCTATGTCGGCAACTACGGCCTGTCGACCGACGGTGCCGGATCGCTGTCGAACGGCTATAACATCAACGCTTTCGTGCCGCTCGGTTCGACCGTCACCGCGGCTTACCTCTATCAGTCGAGCGTTTCGGGCGGCAGCGTCCAGACGGTGTCGTTCAACGGCAACGCGCTGTCGTTTTCGCCCGCTTCGGTCAATGGTGCGAACGGGATCGTGTCGGCACGCGCCGATGTCACGAGCATCGTCGCGTCGATCGTCAACGGCGGTGCCGGCGGCACCTACGGCTTCGACGTGCTCGAAGGCGGTTCTGCGATAACCGACGGCACCGCGCTGGTCGTCGTCTATTCGAACGGGCTCCTGCCGGTGGCGACGGTCGGCATCCTCGACGGGTTCACCGCCCCGGGCGGCGATTCGACCTCGATCAACTTCGCGGACCCGCTCGACCCGACCGCGCCCGGCTTCTTCGCCGACCTGCGCCTGGGCATCGGCTATAGCGCCGGTGGTCAGTCGTCCACCGTCAGGATCAACGGCACGACGATCACCAACAATGCCGGCGACAACGATGACGGCTTCCCGGCCAACGGCGCGCTCATCACCGTCGGCGGTGACGACGATGGCTTCTCGCCGCTGCTGCCGACCTATGCCGAGGATCACGAGCGTTACGACCTGACGCCTTATCTGAGCGTTGGCGACACGAGCATCGGCATCAACACCAACAATCCGTCGGCCGACGACAATATCTTCCTCGCCGCCTTCCGCGTCTCCGGGGTCGCTGGCGTCGACGAGCCGCCGCCGGGTGGCGTTCCCGAGCCGTCGACGTGGATGATGCTGATCGGCGGCTTCGGTCTCGTCGGCATCGCCGCGCGCCGTCGCTCGCGCCGCCTCGCCGTCTAGATCGGGATGATCTGCGCTTGAACCACCGTTTTCTTCGTCATCCCCGCGAAGGCGGGACCCATTGCTCGACCTCTGCGAAAGATGGGTCTCCGCCTTCGCGAGGATGACGGACAGTAAAGCAGCGATCCAGGCAGCAAGCACCACGCTCTAGCATCGCACCGACAGAGAAGGGCCGCCCGTCACGCGACGGGCGGCCCTTCTTTCAAGCAACGAAGGTCGAAACGCGCCGCCCGTCGACGTTGCGTCAGACCTCGATCAGCACCGCGCCCGCCTGACCGCCGCCGGCGCACATCGCGGCGATGCCGAGGCCGCCGCCGCGGCGGCGGAGGTCGTGGATCAGGGTGGTGACCATCCGCCCGCCCGATGCGGCGATCGGATGGCCGAGGCTGCAGCCGCTGCCCGAGATGTTGACCGTCTCCTCGTCGAGCCCGAGGATCTTGCACGCGGCGACCGGCACCGAGGCGAACGCCTCGTTGATCTCCCACAGCGCGATGTCGGACTGGGCGACGCCGGTGCGCTCGAGCAGCTTCTTGATCACGTCGATCGCCGCCATGCCGGTGAACTTGGGATCGATGCCGATCGCCGTCCAGCCGCGCACCTTGGCCATCACCTTCAGCCCCTCGCCCGCCGCGACGTCGGCGTCGGCGAGGACCAGGGCCGCGGCGGCGTCGTTGACGCCGCTGGCGTTGCCCGGGGTGATCGAGAAATTCTCGATCTCGGGATGGATCGCCTTGAGCGTCGCCAGCTTCTCGATCGTGCTGTCGCGCCGCGGATGCTCGTCGACCATGAAGGTCTTCGTCGTGCCGTCCGCCATCAGCGCCTCGACCGGCACGATCTCGTCGACGAACTGCCCGGCGTCACTCGCCGCGACCGCGCGCGCATGCGACCGCACCGCCCATGCGTCGAGCTGCTCGCGGCTCAGCCCCGCCGCCTTCGCGGTGTTCCAGCCGACGGTGATCGACGTGTCGAGGTTGGGCGCCTCGGGGCTGTCGGGGTGCGAATCGGGGATCCACCAGTCGCGCACCTCGCCGGTGCCGGGGACGGTATATTGCATCCGCGGCATGCTCGATCCCGCCTGGACGCCGCCGGCGACGACGACATGCTCCATGCCCGACACGATCGCGCCGGCGGCGACGCCGAGCGAGGTCAGGCTGCCGGCGCAATGCCGGTTGAGCGCCATGCCGCCCGCGCGCGTCAGGCCGACCTCGACCG
>CAXUEV010000252.1:0-3114 GCA_964250105.1 uncultured Sphingomonadaceae bacterium | reverse complement strand
CATCGCCGACGACGATATCCTGCCGTTCGCCGAGACGGTGGGTGGGCGCTATTCCTTATGGTCGGCGGTCGGCCTGCCGCTGGCGTTGCGCTGCGGCGTCGCCGCGTTCGACGCCCTGCTCGCCGGCGCCGCCGAGGTCGACGCGCACTTTCGCGATACGCCGTTCGCCGCCAACGTGCCGGCGCTGGCCGGTGCGCTCGACGTCTGGTCGGCGACCTTCCTCGGCCGGGCGACGCGCGGCGTCTTCGCCTATGACGAGCGGCTGCGGCTGCTGCCGGCGTACCTCCAGCAGCTCGAGATGGAGAGCAACGGCAAGCGCGTCGACCGCAGCGGCCGGCCGATCGCATGGCCGAGCGCGGCGATCACCTGGGGCGGCACCGGCACCGACGCGCAGCACGCCGTGTTCCAGCTGCTCCACCAGGGGACCCACCTCGATCCGGTCGAGTTCGTCGCGGTCGTCGAGCCCGGCCACGGCCTCGGCGCCGACCACCACCGCCAGCTGCTCGGCAACGCCTTCGCGCAAGGCGCAGCACTCATGCGTGGCCGCACCTACACCAAGGCGCTCGCGTCGAGCGGCGGCGACGCGGCGCTGGCGGGCGCCAGGACCTTCCCCGGCAACCGGCCCTCGGCGACGATCCTGCTCGACCGGCTCGGGCCGCGGACGCTCGGCGCGCTGCTCGCTTTCTATGAGCATCGCACCTTCACTGCCGCCTGCCTGACGGGCATCAACCCGTTCGACCAATGGGGCGTCGAGCTTGGCAAGGAGATGGCCAACGCGCTCGACGACGGCGGCAGCTTCGATCCGTCGACGACCGCGCTGATCGCCCGCGCCGGACTATAGCTAGAAGTTGCGGTTCGCGCCCATGCCGGTCGCCGCCATGCCCGACGATCCGGCACCGCTGGTCGCGCCGACCGCGTCGGCGCTGCGGATGCCGCCGGTGTCGAGCCCGGCCGTACCGCGTCCGGTATTGGCGCCGTAATAATCGTCGATCTCGCGCCCGCGATTGCCGTAGTCGAACGACCCGACCTCGTCGCGGCTGTAGTTCGGCGCCTCGCGCAGGCTGTCGGCGGTCTGGGCGACATTATACCCGCCCTTGGCCTCGTCGTAGGTCAGCACGTTCCACGGCAGTGGATGGAAGCGCTCGCCGATGCCGAGGAAGCCGCCGAACGACATGACGGCATATGCCACCTTGCCCGACGTCTTGCCGATCATGATCGAATCGATCGTTCCCAGCCGCTCGCCGCTGGCATCGTAGACCGCGGTGCCCTGGACCTTGTCGGCCGAGATCAGGTCGCCGGTTTCGTCGCGGCTGACGGTTTCGGCGTCGTCATCGTCCGTCGCGAGCGTGCGGTCCTGACCCGTCAACCCGTCGTCATATTCGCTGCTGCGGCCGACCGCGCTGCCGTCCTGGCTCGCCGTGCCCGTCCTGCCGTACTGATCGTCGATACTCATCTGATCCTCCTGTGCAAGAGCCGCGTCAACGGATGGTCGCAGCCGCTGTTCCGCCTTTTCGCGGACTGGCGCTACGGCCGCGGGCGGTTTATGGACGTTACCCATCAGTACGGGGCAGCGGCTCCGTGGAGACGCAGATGCCCGGTTCGCTCCTGTCGTACCTCGACGCGGTCAAGGCCCGCGATCCCGCCGCGCGGTCGCGGTGGGAGGTGCTGCTGTACCCCGGCGTCTGGGCGCTCGGCTTCCACCGGATTGGCCACGCGCTGTATCGCGCCGAATTCTATCTGCTGGCGCGGGTGGTCAACCATATCGCGCGCTTCCTGACGGCGATCGACATCCATCCGGGGGCGCGGATCGGGCGCAACTTCTTCATCGATCACGGCTTCGTCGTCGTCGGCGAGACCGCCGAGATCGGCGACGACGTGACGATCTACCAGTGCGTCACGCTCGGCGGCACCGATCCGGCGAACGGCATCCCCGGCAAGCGCCATCCGACGCTCGGCGACGGCGTCATCATCGGCTCGGGGGCGCAGGTGCTCGGGCCGCTGACGGTCGGCCGGCGGGCGCGGATCGGCGCCAACGCCGTCGTCACCCGCGACGTCCCCGAGGGCGCGACGATGGTCGGCATCCCGGCGCGGTCGACGCTGCTCGACGCCGCCGCCTATGCCAAGCCGTTCATGCCTTATGGCACGCCGTGCAGCCAGATGTACGACCCCGAGACGCAGAAGCTCGAGATCCTGCGCTGCGAGGTCGACCGGCTCCGCGCCCGGCTCGACGCGCTGACCGCCGAACGCACGCCGCGGTCGCACCAGGGGTGATGCCGGCGGTGGACAGCAACGTCACGCCCCTGCCGCTGCGACCACGCCAGACCGGCTTCGACCGGGCCGAACTCAACGCCATCCTCGGCGTCTACGGGCGCATGGTCGCCGCCGGCCATTGGCGCGACTATGCGATCCAGCTCGGGACCGACCGCGCCGTCTTCGCCGCCTTCCGCCGCGCCGCCGAACGCCCCGAGGTCCAGGTGGTCAAGGTCCCGGCGCTGCGCCACAAGCAGGGCATGTACGCGCTGGTCGGCGAGGCCGGCATCGTCCTCAAGCGCGGCCACGAGCTGAGCTCGGTGCTCGCCCCGCTCGAACGCAAGCTGGTGCGGCTGGTCGAGGTCTGACCTTCAGGCGGCGACCGGCAGGCGTGCGGCGAGCAGCGGCGGCAGCGCGGCGATGACCCGCCCCCGGATCGGCCGCCACGCCGCCGAAAGCAGGACGAGGAAGCCGCCGATCAGCAGCGCCGTCACCGCGAACGACGTCGTCACCGTGCCGCCGCCGGCGACCAGCGTCTGGATCGCGTAGATGACATAGCCGAGCGCCGAGACCAGCAGCGCGCGCCGGTCGATCGCCAGCGCGACGACCGTCAGCGCGGCATAGACGAGCACGACGAGCGCCGCCGCGCCGGGTTCGGCGGCGCCGGCGAGGAGCCCCGACAGCGCGAACACCGGGTGGATGATCGCCGGCGCCGCCAGCAGGTGGAGCCAGAAGGCGACGTCGGACGCCCGCGTCACCCGCGCCCGGTCGCGCGCGTCGAACGCCATCGCGAGCGCGAAGACGGCGAGCCCGGCGACGAGCAGCAGGACGAGGACCAGGTCGCGCAGACCCGGCAGCGCCGCG
>CAXUEV010000251.1:0-3120 GCA_964250105.1 uncultured Sphingomonadaceae bacterium | reverse complement strand
GGCGGCGCGGCTGCTCGACCGGCACCGGCCATGGGCGGTGATCAACGCCGCCGGCTGGGTGCGCGTCGACGACGCCGAAGGCGAGGCGGCGGCGTGCATGGCGGCCAACGCCACCGGTGCGAGCATCCTCGCCGCCGCCTGCGCCGCGCAGAACATCCATTACACGATGTTCTCGTCCGACCTCGTCTTCGACGGCGAGACGGACCGCGCCTATGTCGAGACCGACGCGCCGCGGCCGCTCGGCGTCTACGGGCGCAGCAAGGCCGAGGCGGAGGCGCGGGTAACGGCGGCCTGCGGGCGGGCGCTGATCGTCCGCACCGCCGCCTTCTTCGCGCCCGACGACGCGCATAATTTCGCGGTGCACATCGAGGCGGCGCTGCGCCGGGGCGAGACGGTCGGCGCGTCGGACGGGCATGTCGTCACGCCGACGTTCGTCCCCGACCTCGTCGCCGCCTGTCTCGACCTGATCGTCGACGACGAGACCGGCATCTGGCACCTGACCAACGACGAACCTCTCTCGTGGCTCGCCTTCGGCCGACGCATCGCCGTCGCCTGCGGGCTCGATCCCGACGGCGTCCGCGCGGCGACCCCGGCCGAGCTCGGCTGGCGCGCCGAACGGCCGCGCTTCGCGGCGCTGACGTCGACGAAGGGCGCGCTGCTGCCGCCGCTGGGGGACGCCGTCGCACGCCATGTCGCGCGACGCCATGTGGTCTATCCTTAATCACAAGTACGTGATGGTACGATGCTTTACCGAACTAACGATATAGTATAAACTCGCTAGATGCACAGTCGTACGATCCCCCTGTGACGATCGACGACACGCACATCCGTCGGCTGACGAGGTCGATCCTGGAAGAAGCCCAGGACGAACCGCAGTCGGCGGAGGCGATTATCGCGCGGTTCAGTTTCGTCCAGCTTCGGCCGCACCTGATCTCGCTGCTCGGGACCGGCGGCTTCCACATGCTCATTTCGCATGCGCTGACGCAGGCGCAGCTCGAGGTGGCGTGGCTGCGCCATATCCGGTCGAAGGGGGACGGAAGCTTCGAGGGACTCGACGACGCCTATGCGCGGACGACGCCGGGCGTGTTCAAGAGCGGCTCGGGCATCGTCCTCACGCATCTCATCTCCCTGCTGGTGCAGTTCATCGGCCCCGACATGACGCTCGCCGTCATGAAGCAAAGCTGGCCGAAAACACCGATACCCGACACCGAAACGCAGGGAGCAGGCTGAATGGTCGGCGAAACGCCAGCGAGCCCGGCGAAGGGCGGCCCCACGCCGCCCGCCGGCAGCGGCGACCGGGTCAAGATCGTCCAGCTCGCGACCGGCGTGCCGGGGCTCGACGAGATACTCGGCGGCGGCCTGCCCGAATTCTCGTTCAACCTCGTCGCCGGTGCCCCGGGATCGGGCAAGACGACGCTGGCGCACCAGATCGTCTTCGCCAACGGCAGCGTCGAACGCCCGGCGCTCTACTTCACGATGCTCGGCGAGCCGCTGATCAAGGTGCTGCGCTACCAGCAGCAGTTCGCGTTCTTCGACATGGCCGCCATCGGCGGCGCGGTGCGGTTCGTCAACCTCGCCGACATGGCCGAGGACCGCGGCCTAGACTCGGTTCTCACCGCCATCATCGAGCAGGCCACGGCGGCGAACGCCGGCTTCGTCGTGCTCGACTCGTTCCGCATCCTCGCCCGGCAATACGCCAGCCGGAGCACGCAGGCCGAGGTCCAGTTGTTCCTCTACCGCTTCGGCCAGCTCGTCGCCAGCCTCGGCTGCACCGCGCTCCTCGTCGGCGAGTATAACCAGGACGAGATGCGCGACGACCCGATCTTCTCGATGGTCGACGGGATCATCTGGCTGTCGCAGGTCACCGACCGCAACTCGGTCGTGCGCAAGCTCCAGGTGGCGAAGCTCCGGGGCCAGGCGACGGTGCCGGGCGTCCATACGATGCGCATCACCGGCGAGGGCCTGCAGACGTTCGCGCGCACGCTGGGGGCGGAACTCGTCGCGACCGAGTATCCCGGCCGGCACCGCCTGGGATTCGGCGTCGACGAGCTCGACCGGATGCTCGGCGGCGGCATCAACCTCGGCGACAGCCTGCTTATCGCCGGTCCGTCGGGCACCGGCAAGTCGGCGCTGGCGACGCATTTCATCGCCGAAGGGCTGAACTGCGGCGAGCCCGGGGTCATGGCGATCTTCGAGGAGCGGCCGGGCAGCTATACCGCGCGCGCCGACGCCTTCGGCCTCAAGCTCAACGAGGGCGAAGCCGACGGGCGCCTGGCGATCCTCTACCTGCGCCCGCTCGACCTGTCGTTCGACGAGACGATGCAGGAGATCCTCCAGGCGATCCGGCGCACCGGCGCCAAGCGGCTCGTCATCGATTCGCTGGTCGGTTTCGAGATGGCGCTGGCGCCGAGCTTCCGGCCCGAGTTCCGCGAGTCGCTCTACCGGATGATCAGCGTGCTGACGTCGGCCGGGATCACCACGCTGAGCACGGTCGAGGTCGAGGACAGCTTCACCTCGCTCCAGTTCAGCCACTATGCGATCTCGTTCCTGACCGACGACATCATCCGCCTGCGCTACGTCGAGATCGACGGCCAGATGCGCAAGATCCTCGTCGTCATCAAGAAGCGCGGCGGCAACCACAGCAAGGACATCCGCGAATATGTCATAACCGACAAGGGCGTCGTCATCGGTCCGCGCCGCACCGAATACGAGCAGCTGAGCACGGGCATCCCGCGCCGAGCCGCCACGCGCGAGGCGCACGAGGAGGAGACGGCGCCGGAGACGCGGGACATGGTATAGGGCGGCGCGGGACGATCCAACCCCGTCATAGAGGGTTCGGTGACGATCATCCGACTGTAGCCGCCGGCCGCGGCGTCCGCGCCGCTTGCCGGGCGCGGGCGCGCCCGCCACAAGGGTGGCGCAGGGGCGACAGTGCCCGCGGAGACGTCGATGGCCTTTTTCGAGAGCCTGCTGACGCTGCTGCTGGTCGCGATCCTGCTGCTCCAGGTGGCGCGGCGGCTGACGATCCCGTACCCGACGATGCTCGCGGCGGCGGGCGTCGTCGTCGCCGCGCTGCCGGGCGCGCCGACGGTCGCGCTCGATCCGCAGCTGATGCTGGCG
>CAXUEV010000250.1:0-3126 GCA_964250105.1 uncultured Sphingomonadaceae bacterium | reverse complement strand
GACCGCGGTCGCCGCGATCCGCCGCGGGCTGGCCGCGTCTCCGGTGACGGTGAGCCTGCCCGGCGGCGACCTCGTCGTCGGCTGGGACGGCGGCGCGGCGACGCTCGCCGGCCCCGCCGTCACCAGCTTCACCGGCACGGTCGAGCTGTGAGGCGCATATGGCGCTGAAGCCGAACTGGCTCGCGCGGCTGACGGCCGGCCTGTCGCGGTCCTCGGACCGGCTCGGCGGCAATCTCGCCGGCCTGTTCGCCACCGCGACGCTCGACGACGCCAAGCTCGACGCGATCGAGGAGGCGCTGATCGCCTCCGACCTCGGCCCGGCGCTGGCGGCGCGCGTCGTCGGCCAGCTCCGCGCCGAACAGTACGACCGCGACATCGACGCCGCCGGGGTCCGCGCCGTCGTCGCCGCCGAGGTGGCGAAGGTGCTCGCCTTCGTCGCCCGCCCGCTCGAGGTCGTCGCCTTCCCGCGGCCGCAGGTGATCCTCGTCGTCGGGGTCAACGGCTCGGGCAAGACGACGACGATCGCCAAGCTCGCGCACCTGTTCGCCGAACAGGATTATGCCGTGATGCTCGCGGCGGGCGACACGTTCCGCGCCGCCGCGGTCGAGCAGCTCAAGATCTGGGGCGCACGTGCGGGCGTGCCGGTCGTCGCCGGTGCCCCCGGCGCCGACGCCGCCGGACTCGCCTTCACCGCGCTCGAACAGGCGCGCGCGGCGGGCAGCGACGTGCTGATCGTCGACACCGCCGGGCGGCTGCAGAACAAGGCCGGGCTGATGGACGAGCTGGCCAAGATCAAGCGTGTGCTGAAGAAGGCGATGCCGGCGGCGCCGCACGACGTCGTCCTCGTCCTCGACGCGACCACCGGGCAGAATGCGCTCAACCAGATCGACGTGTTCCGCGACGTCGCCGGCGTCACCGGGCTGGTCATGACCAAGCTCGACGGCACCGCGCGCGGCGGCGTGCTCGTCGCCGCCGCCGAGCGCTTCGGGCTGCCGATCCACGCCGTCGGCGTCGGCGAGGGGATCGACGACCTGCGCCCGTTCGATCCGGCGGTCTTCGCCCGCGCGCTCGCCGGGGGTTAGCATGAGTTTGTTGCGTATGACGGCGATGAAGCGCGTGATCCTCGCCCTCGCCCTGCTTGCGGTGCCGGCGGCGGCGCAGGACGGCGCGCGCAACGCCCCGCCGCAGCGCAAGGTCAGCCAGGTCGACGTGTTCGGCGACGATCCGTGCCCGACCGGCGGCGCCGACGAGATCGTCGTCTGCGCGCGCAAGCCCGAAGCCGAGCGCTTCCGCATCCCCGCGCCGATCCGCCAGCGGCAGAAGGACGCCGCGCGCAAGGACCAGTCGTGGGTCGCCCGTACCCGCGACCTCGACGAGACGGCGCGCCCGACGATGCCCGACAGCTGTTCGCCGGTCGGCACCGGCGGCCAGACCGGCTGCACCGCCAAGCTGTTCCGCGACTATGCCGCGCAGCGCAAAGCCGACGCCGCCGAGCAGGCCGACGCGCCGTAGTCGGCTTCGCCGGGCCGGCACCGGCCCGCGCCCCCGCCCGGCCGCCCGCAAGGATATGCTCATGGGCGGCCGGGCGGTGGCGCGGGCCGGTGCCGGCTTCCTGCAACAATAACCCCACCGGAACGATGCCGGCGCGCAGCCGTTCGCCCGGCATGACCGCCGACAAATCCGACGACACCGGCCTGACGCCCGAGGAGGAGGCGGCGGTCAGCGAGCGCAAGTCGGGGTCGGCGCGGGTCGTCCACGAGGTCATCCGCCTCCAGGGTGACGAGGAGCTCGATCGCTCGACGCGGTCGCTGCTGTTCTCCGGCTTCGCCGGCGGGCTGGCGATCACCGCCTCGCTGCTCGCCGAGACCTTCCTCCGCCTCGCCCTGCCGCGCGAACCCTGGGCCGAGCTGGTCATCGCGATCGGCTATACCGTAGGCTATGTCATCGCCATCATGGGCAATCTCCAGCTGTTCACCGAGACGACGGTGACCGCGGTGCTGCCGCTGGCGACGCGCCCGTCGCTGGTCAACTTCGGCAGGCTCGGCCGGCTGTGGGCGGCGGTGCTCGTCGCCAACCTCGCCGGCACGCTGCTCGTCGCGCTGCTGATCGCCCGCGGCGTCATCCTGTCGCCGTCCGAACTGGCCAGCGCGGTCGACTTCTCGGCAAAGCTGCTCGAGCACGACGCGGGCAAGACGCTGCTGCTCGGCCTGCCGTCGGGCTTCCTCATCGGCGCGGTCGCGTGGATCCTGCCGAACGCGCGCGGCAGCGAGTTCTGGATCATCGTCATGATCACCTATGTCATCGCCATCTGCGGCTTCAGCCATGTCGTCGCCGGCTCGACCGAGGCGTGGCTGCTGTGGCTGACCGGCCGCGCCTCGCTCGGCTGGGCGCTCGGCGGCTTCATCCTGCCCGCGCTGATCGGCAACATTATCGGCGGCACCGGGCTGTTCGCGGTCCTCGCCCACGGCCAGGTCCGTGACGAGATCGGCCAGACGGGCTAGCGGTCGAAGTCGGGATAACGGCCGAGCGTCGACAGGACGACCGCGCCGAGCACCATCGCCGGGATGCCGGCGAGCAGGAACGGCGCATAGCTGCCGGTGGCGTCGAAGACCGCGCCCGCCGCGATCGGGCCGATCGCGGTTCCCGCACCCATCAAGCTGGTGATCGCGCCGAATAGCGTGCCGTAGCTTTTCAGCCCGAGATAGCGCGTGCTGAGATAGGCGATCACGTCGAGCTCGGCGCCGACCGACAGGCCGATGATGATCGCAGCACAGGCCTCGACAGCCGCGCCGTCACCGCCCCAGATCAGCAGCGACATGCCGGCGATCGGCAGGAGGAAGGCGCCGAACGCGACGCGGTCACCGCGGAAACGATCGAGCAGCAGCCCCGTCGACAGGCGGCCGACGATCGAGGCGAGGCCGATCAGTCCGGCGATGCCGGCGGCGGGCACCGCGTCGCGCCCCCGATCGATCAGGATCGGCACGAAATGGACGACGGTCGCGATCAGCACGAACGAGAACATCGAGCCCGACAGCATCAGCTTGTAGAACGACGCGTTGCGGAAGCCTTCGCGCACCGTCAGCCCGCGCAGGTCGGCGCGCGTCGCGGCGGCAGCGGGCGCGTTCG
>CAXUEV010000249.1:0-3140 GCA_964250105.1 uncultured Sphingomonadaceae bacterium | reverse complement strand
GGGGGCGCCGATGCCGGCGGCGACCTCGGTGTAGCTGACGACGTCGCCGGCGGCGACCCCGAGCAGGAAGCGCCAGACGCGGAGCTGGAAGGCGGTGCCGCGGAGGTCGACCGGCAGGTCGGGACGCGGGCCGCCGCGCGACAGATGCGCGTCGAGCGCCGTCATCCAGTCGTCGAGCGAGCCCGAATCCGGCGCGGCGACGAGCCGGGCGTGAGCGAATTCATGCTGCAGCTGTGCCACGAGCGTGCCGGCATCGTCGCCGAAATGGACTGCAGCGATCCCGCGTTCGGTCGCCGCCATCAGCAGCGGGCCGAGCGCGGTCTCGCGCACCGCATAGTGCAGCGTCTCGCCCCGCCCGCCGGCGCGGTACGCCGACGGAGTCATGCCGAGGCCGCCGTCGACCTGCGCATAGGCGCGGCTGGTCGAGCCATAGCCGGCGTCGAATAGCGCCCCGAGCACCGGCTCGCCGGCGCGCAGGCCCGCCTTGAAGCCGCGCAGCCGCTCGTTCGCGTGATAAGCCTTCGGGCTGACGCCGATCGCCGCGGTGAAGCGGCGCTGGAAGTGCGACGGACTGAGGCCCGCGCGGGCGGCGAGCATGGCCAGCGGCAGGGGTTCGTCGGCATGATCACGGATAAATACAGCGATATCAGTCATTTGCGACGCGGTCGGGTCGCCCGTCGGCCGGCAGCGCTTGCAGGCGCGGTAGCCCGCCGCCGCGGCCTCGCCGGCGGTGGCGAAGAAGGCGATGTTCTCCGCCCGCGCCGCCCGCGCCGGGCACGACGGCCGGCAGAACACGCCGGTCGTCCGCACCGCATAGACGAAGCTGCCGTCGGCGGCGTCGTCGCGCGCACGGACCTGGGCCAGTCGCGGGTCGGTTTCGATCGTCATCATTGCGTCTCCTCGCTGCCGCACGATAGGCGGCGGCGACAGGCGCGGCGCTCCGTTCCTTGCGGCCGCATCCGCGCCGCGGATCAGCGCAGGCGGTCGACCGCGCGGGCGATCCGCCGGCACGCCTCGGCGAGCACCGCATCGCTCGTCGCATAGCTGATGCGGAACGCCGGCGAGCCGCCGAACGCGGCGCCGTGGACCACCGCGATGCCCTCGGCGTCGAGCAGATAGGCGGCGACGGCCTCGTCGTCGGCGAGCGTCGTGCCGTCGGAGGTCGTCCGGCCGATCAGCCCGGCGCAGTCGGGATAGACGTAGAACGCGCCCTGGGGCGTCGGGCAGCGCAGGCCGGGAACGGCGTTCAACCCGGCGACGACGAGGTCGCGGCGGACGCGGAAGGCGGCGTTGCGCGCCGCGAGGAACGACTGGTCGCCGTTGAGCGCCGCCACCGTCGCCGCCTGCGCGATCGAGCACGGGTTCGACGTCGACTGCGACTGGATCTTGGCGATCGCCTTGATCAGCGGCGCCGGACCGCCGGCATAGCCGATCCGCCAGCCGGTCATGGCATAGGCTTTGGAGGCGCCGTTGACCGTCAGCGTGCGATCGTACAGCGCCGGCTCGACCTCGGCCAAGGTACTGAATTCAAAGCCGTCGTAGACGATATGCTCGTACATGTCGTCCGACAGGATGGTGACGTGCGGCGCGCGGACGAGGACCTCGGCGAGGCCCTTGAGCTCGTCGCGGGTGTAGGCGGCGCCGGTCGGATTCGACGGCGAGTTGAAGATCAGCCACTTGGTCGCCGGCGTGATCGCCGCGTCGAGCGCCTCGGGGGTCATCTTGAAGCCGGCGTCGATGCCGCAGGCGACGATCACGGGGGTCGCGCCGGCGAGCAGGACGATGTCGGGATAGCTGACCCAGTAGGGCGCGGGGATGATCACCTCGTCGCCGGGGTCGAGCGTCGCCAGCATCGCGTTGAAGATCGTGTGCTTGCCGCCGACATTGACCGTGATCTGGTCGAGCCCGTAGTCGAGATGGTTGTCGCGGCGGAATTTCGCCTGGATCGCAGCCTTCAGCTCGGGCGTGCCGTCGACGATCGTGTATTTGGTTTGGCCGCCGCGGATCGCGGCGATCGCCGCCTCCTTGACGAAGTCGGGCGTGTCGAAGTCGGGCTCGCCGGCGCCGAGGCCGATGATGTCGCGCCCGGCTGCCTTGAGCATCGCCGAGCGGCTGGTCACCGCGAGCGTCGGCGACGGCTGGATGCGGTTGATCGCGGTCGATAGCAGCGGCATGGCGTGTCCCCGGAGTGCGGCGGCGTTCTAGGGCAGGCCCTCGCCCGTGGGAAGCGGCATCGCCACCGCCGGGATCAGGCCGCGCAGGGCGTTGCCGACGAAGAAGCCGTGTTCCAGGTCGGCGACGGTCAGGGGCGCCTCGACGGCCTTGCCGGTGGCGAGGAGGTCGGCGCGCAGGACGCCGGGGAGGAGCGCGCCGGCGGGGGGCGTCAGGAGGACGCCGCTGCGGGGGACGAAGATGTTGGTGAAGCTGCCCTCGGTCAGGTCGCCGCCGGGCAGGGTGAAGATCGTCTCGAAGGCGCCGGGGACGCGGGCGGCGTCGTAGAAGCCGCGGTCGGTGGTCTTGTGGCGCAGCCGCCAGTCGTCGGCCCGGCACGGCAGCGGCACGATCGCGACACGAACTGGCGACATCGCCGGCACAGGTAGCGGACTGAGGTGGACCGCGGCCGCGCCGCTGCTGGCACAGACCAGCCGGACGCGCGCGGTGGCGCCGGCCGCCGCCCGCTCGACCACCGCGCGCACCGCCGCGCGGTCGAAGCCATGGCCGAGGAAGCGCGCGCTCGCCGCCACGCGGTCGAGGTGGCGGTCGAGCAGGCGGATCTCGCCGGCCTCGGCGCGCATCGTCTCGATCAGGTCGGGGGCGGCGGCGGCGCGGGCGAGGAACGCCGCCTTGGCGAGGCATTCGCGCCATTCGTCGGCGGCGACGCTGTCGGCGACGATGCCGGCGCCGAGCCCGATCCGCGCCGTGCCGCGCGCGGTCATCACCAGCGTGCGGATGGCGACGTTGAACAGCGCGTCGCCCGCGGCGTCGATCGCGCCGATGCTGCCGGTGTAGACGCCACGCGGGCCGGGCTCGACCGCGGCGATGACCTGCATCGCGCGGACCTTCGGCGCGCCGGTGACCGAGCCGCACGGGAACAGCGCGGCGAGCACGTCGACCGCGCCGACCCCGGGCGCGGCGGCGGC
>CAXUEV010000248.1:0-3143 GCA_964250105.1 uncultured Sphingomonadaceae bacterium | reverse complement strand
GGCCTCGGCGAAGCGGCCGTCGCGTAACAGGTCGGCGGCGGTTGCCGCGGCTGTCGCCTGAGCCGTTGCCAGAAGCAGCAAAGTCGCCAGTAATTTCATCACTCGAGCGACTCCGCGATCAACTTGCGCGTCTCGGCGAGCCCATACAGCGCGATGAACGATCCCATCCGCGGCCCGTTGCTGGTGCCGAGCAGGATCTCGTACAGCGCCTTGAACCAGTCGCGCAGCGGTTCGAAGCCCGCGGCCTTGCCCGTTTCGTAGACGATCGTCTGGAACGCCTCCGCTTCCGCATCGGGCCCGAGCGCCGCCAGACCCCGGTCGAGATCGGCCAGCGCCGCCGCTTCGCGAGCGTCGGGCCTGCGCCGGTGCAGCCCTGGAACCACGAAGTCGCGGGCATAGGCGATGGCGTAGCGGACCAGTGCGTCGACCTCCGGGTGGGTTGCCGCGCTCGTGCCCGGAAACGAGCGTGCGACATAGGCCCACAGCACCGCCGGGTCGCTCGTGCCCGCGACGGTGACGAGGTTGAGCAGCAGTCCGAAACTCAGCGGCAGGCCGGCGACCGGCGGCGGCCCGCCATGGATGTGAAACGCCGGATTGCCGAGCCGCTGCTCGAGCGGCTGCCCGGCATAATTGCCGGCAGCGGTGAAATACTCGTCGACCGCCCGGGGGATGACGTCGAAATGGAGCCGCTTCGCCTTGCGCGGGCTCTGATACATGTAGAACGACAGGCTTTCGGGCGAGCCATAGGCGAGCCACTCGTCGATCGTCAGGCCGTTGCCCTTCGACTTCGAGATCTTGCCGCCGCTAGCATCGAGGAACAGCTCGTAGTTGAACCCCTCGGGCGGGCGGCCACCGAGGATGCGGACGATCCGGCCCGACAGCGTGACCGAATCGATCAGGTCCTTGCCCGCCATTTCATAGTCGACGCCGAGCGCCGCCCAGCGCATCGCCCAGTCGACCTTCCACTGCAACTTGGTGTGGCCGCCGGTGACCGGCACGGTGACGGTCTCGTCCGACGCGGGATCGGCATAGGAGATCGTCCCCGCCGCCGCGTCGCGGCCGGTCAGCGGCACCTGCAGGACGACGCCGGTGCGCGGGCACAGCGGCAGGAACGGCGCATAGGTGGCGCGACGCTCGGGCCCGAGCGTCGGCAGGATGACGTCGACCACGGCATCGTAGTTCGCCAGCACGTCGAGCAAGGTCGCGTCGAACCGGCCCGAGGCGTAGCAGTCGGTTGAAGACAGGAATTCATAGTCGAAGCCGAAACGATCGAGAAAGGCGCGCAGCCGGGCGTTGTTGTGCGCGCCGAGACTGGCATGGGTGCCGAACGGATCGGGCACCGCCGACAGCGGCCGGCCGAGATGGCGCGCCAGCATCGCCGGCTGCGGCAGGTTGTCGGGCACCTTGCGCAGGCCGTCCATGTCGTCGGAGAAAGCGACCAGCCGCGTCGGGATGTCGGACAGGACCTCGAACGCGCGGCGTACCATCGTCGTCCGCACGACCTCGCCGAAGGTGCCGATGTGCGGCAGGCCCGACGGCCCGTAGCCGGTCTCGAACAGGACATGGCCCTTGGCCGGCGGCCCGTCGCGGTAGCGATCGAGCAGCTTCCGCGCCTCTTCGAACGGCCATGCCTTGTTGACCAGCGCCGCGTCGCGCAGGTCGCCCGCGAGAATGTCGGTCGCGTTGTTCATTTGTTCCCGTTACTATTAGTGATGCGTGTTTCCTTGCCATACCGGGCGCTGGTCGCAAACCACGGCGGCATCTGGATCGGCGACGCCCTGGCGACGCGGGTCGATCGCCGCGAGGCGATCCGCGCGGCCGCGGATTCGCCGATGCTGCTGCTCAACGCGGCGGTGACCGCCAGCCGTCTCGGCTATCCCGAGCTGTCGGGCATGGACCTGCTCGAACTATTCGCCTTCGTCCATCCGGCGCGCTTCGTCGTGCCGACCGCGGCCGGACTGGCACGCGCGCTCGACCTCGCCGCCCCGGCCGACGGGGCGGCGGAGGCGCTGTTCCTCCACGCCGCTGCGGCGACGCTGCTCGACCGCCTCGTCGAGCCGGCATGGCGCGAGCGGCACGGCGCGTACCAGATCGCCCGGTCGCTCGCGCGCCTGCGCTGGAGCTGGGGCGGCGAGGTCACGCGCCGCATCGCGTCGCCCGCGCGGTCGGAGCGGTCGCTGTTCACGACGCTGCCGAAATGGGAGGACGCGCCGACGCGCCCGCGGCCGCGCGACGTTGCCGTGAGTGAAGGCGCGGTCGACGCGCGGCTCGACCGGATGCTCGGGATCGGTGCCGAACGCCGCGACGGGCAGCGCGCCTATGCCCGCTCGGCGGCGCACGCCTTCCGTCCGCGCGACGTCGCCGCGGCGCCGAACGTCGCGCTGATCGAGGCCGGGACCGGCATCGGCAAGACGCTCGGCTATCTCGCGCCGGCGAGCCTGTGGGCGGAGACCGCCGACGGCAGCGTCTGGCTGTCGACCTACACCAAGGCGTTGCAGCGCCAGCTCGATCACGAGACCGTACGCGCCTATCCCGACGGCGCGGTCAGGGACCGCAAGGTGGTCGTGCGCAAGGGCCGCGAGAATTATCTGTGCCTGCTCAACCTCGAAGATGCGCTCCAAGGCGGCTTCGCCGGCCGGCCGGCGATCTTCGCGCAGCTGGCGGCGCGCTGGGCGGAATATTCGCGCGACGGCGACATGGTCGGCGGCGACCTGCCCGGCTGGCTGGCGACCTTGTTCGGCCGGACGGCGTTCGCCGCGCTGACCGATCGCCGCGGCGAGTGCGTCTATGCCGGCTGCCCGCACTACCGGACATGCTTCGTCGAGCGCTCGGCGCGGGCGAGCGCGGGGGCCGACCTCGTCATCGCCAATCATGCGCTGGTGATGATCAACGCGGTGCGCGGTCGTGCCGAGGGACTGGCGATGACCCGGATCGTGTTCGACGAGGGGCATCATCTGTTCGACGCCGCCGACTCGACCTTCGCGCTCCACCTGTCGGGCGCCGAGGCGATCGAGTTGCGGCGCTGGATTCTCGGGCTCGAGAAATCGAGCCGCGGCCGCCGGCGCGGGCTGTCGGCGCGCCTGTCGGACCTGATCAGCTACGACGACGCCGGCGCGGCCGCCCTCGCCGCGGCGGGCGAAGCG
>CAXUEV010000247.1:0-3186 GCA_964250105.1 uncultured Sphingomonadaceae bacterium | reverse complement strand
TGTCCGAGTGCGCAGGCGCGGACCTCCTGCCCGAAGCGCGCGACGCGGCCGTCGGCGCCGAGGTCGAGGTCGACCGTCACCCTGCTGCCGCACACCGGCGACACCCGCCGCACGCTCGCCTGCGGCGCGTCGAGGCGGTCGGCGTGCGGGATCGACGCCGCGAGGCGCAGGATCCGCGTGTTGTAGAGCGTCTCGGTCATCGCCTGCGGATATAACCGGCGCAGCGCGGCGCGGCTATGGCGCGTCGTCGAACAGCAGGCGGATCACAGCTTGCCGGCGGTCCGGGCCCAGCGCATGACCGCATCCACCGCGCCTAACGGCAGGTACGGATAGTCGCCGACGATCTCCTCGACGCCGGCGCCTTCGCGCAGATAGGCGAGCACCGTCTCCGCCGGAACGCGGGTGCCGCCGACGCAGGGCATGCCGCCCATGATATCGGGGGGTCGACGGTCACCTCGACAGGCTTCGGAATCCACGGCTTGATCGTTCGCGTCGCCACATCGGCTCTCCTCGCCGGCAGACATACGCGGCGGGCGCGGGCAGCGCCATGATGGCGATGGGTGGAAATGGGACGATTTCGGAGAGATCGGCCTCGCTTCCGGCCGGCGGCATAGGACAATGTTCCACGTGGAACATTGTCCTACAGGGTCAAGTCGCTGATTTTCTTACGGCGGACGTTGTCCGATTTGGAGGCGAGGCGGGCGGACGTAGGAAAGTGCCCGGCGGCGCGGGCGCAACTCGTGCGGCACGGCCTGCGCGACGATCGCCGGACGGCATCGCGCCGGGCGCGGGAAGGCGGCGGCGCGAACGTGGCGCGCTACTGGCACGGATCGGCGGCGTCACGCCCGCCGCCACGTGGTGCCGGCAGGGCCGTCTTCGAGGACGATGCCGACGGCGGCGAGTTCGTCGCGGATGCGGTCGGCCTCGGCGAAGTCGCGGCGGGCGCGGGCGTCGGTGCGGGCGGCGATATGTCCCTCCATTGCGGCGTCTTCTTTGCGCGCCGAAGCGAGCCCCGACTCATGGCCGAACCCTAGGAAGGTCATCGACGTGGCAAGCGCATCCACATTGCCTTCGCGCGACAGTTTCGACAGGGCGGCGAGAACCTGCGGCGTGTTGAGATCGTCCGCCAGCGCCTCCACGACCGTGGGATGCGGCGGAATGTCGAGCCACCAATCCATGTCGACCGCTCGATACCAGCGATCGAGCGTCGCCTTGCTCTGTGCGAGCAACGCCTCCGTCCACTCCAGCGGCTGCCGATAATGCGCGCTGAGCAGCGCCAAGCGCAGCACCTCGCCGCTCCATCCCTGCGCCAGCAGGTCGCCGACCGTCACCACGTTCCCCAGCGACTTCGACATCTTGTCGCTCCCCATGCCGAGGAAGCCGTTGTGCATCCACACGTTCGCCAGCGGCGCGCCGTGGGCGCACGACGATTGCGCCAGCTCGTTCTCGTGGTGGGGGAAGATCAGGTCGAGGCCGCCGCCGTGGATGTCGATCGTTTCACCGAGATGCGCCGCGATCATCGCCGAGCATTCGATGTGCCAGCCCGGGCGGCCGCGGCCCCACGGCGAGGGCCAGCCGGGCTGGTCGGCGGCGCTCGGCTTCCACAGGACGAAGTCGGCGGGGTTGCGCTTGTACGGCGCGACCTCGACGCGGGCGCCGGCGATCATCTCGCCGAGGTCGCGCCGCGACAGCGCGCCATAGTCGCGCGGCGCGGCGACGTCGAACAGGACATGTCCCTCGGCGGCATAGGCGGCGCCCTTGGCGACCAGTGCCGCGATCATCGCCACCATCTGCGGGATATGGTCGGTGGCGTGCGGCGCGATGTCGGGCGGGGCGACGCCGAGCGCGCCCATGTCGGCGAGATAATGCGCCTCGAAACGGTCGGTGACGACCTTGGGGTCGACGCCCTCGGCGGCGGCGGCGGCCATGATCTTGTCGTCGATGTCGGTGATGTTGCGCGCGTAGACGACGTGCTCGGCGCCGTAGCGGTGGCGCAGCAGCCGCGCGAGGACGTCGAACACCACCGCCGGGCGGGCGTTGCCGATATGCGCGCGGTTGTAGACCGTCGGGCCGCAGACGTACATCGTCACGCGCGTCTCGTCCGCGGGCGTGAACGCGACCTTGGCGCGGCGCATCGTATCGTAGAGGCGCAGCTCCATCAGATCGGCGTCTTGTCGCTCCGGTCGAGCAGCCGGTCGAGCGCGCTGCGGTCGTCGCCCGAATAGCCGGGCGCGCCGTCGCGCTTCGCCCCCGCCGGGGCGGCGTGGCGGCGCTTCTCGACGAAATCGACCATCGCCTTCGAACTGACCTCGAGCAGCGGCACGGTGCGCGCGGCGCGCAGCCACGCCGGGCGCGGCGCCCCCGCCTCGAGCGTGTCGTAGCCGAACTGGAGCAGCAGGAACAGCACCGAGGCGCCGATCAGTCCCTTGAACGCGCCGAAGCCGAAGCCGAGGACGCGGTCGACCGGCCCGACCACCGACGACCGAGTCCGCTCGCCGAGCATCTGCGCGATCATGCGGAAGCCGATGAAGGCGACGAGGAAGATGACGACGAAGGCGAGGATCGCCGCGCCCGATTCGGTGCCGGTCAGGCGCAGCGCGAGTAGCTTGCCCGTCGAATAGAGGAAGCGCACGGCGAGGATCGCCGCCACCCAGGCGAGCAGCGACAGCACCTCGGTGACGAAGCCGCGCGCGAGCCCGGCCAAGCCGCCGAGGCCGATCAGCAGCAGGACGACGACGTCGAAGGCGGTCAGATTGGCCATGCGCCGGCGTCTAGCCGGTTTACCGGCCTGCGAAAACCTTCTCCGTCGCGCAGGCGCGCAAGCGTGGTAGGAGGCGGCGTCCGGTCGCGGACGCGACGGGAGCCGGACCTTTGCGCAGCATCGATTTCAGTTCGTGGCAGAGCGTGGCGGCGACGCTGCTCGGGCTGACGCTGGTGACGCTGCTCGGCGTCGGCATCCGGCTGCTGATGATGGTGACGATCCAGCAGCGGCGCGAGCGGCTCAACCGCCAGATCAACGAGCGGCTGCGGACGCTGATCGCCGCCTACAAGACGCTCGGCGGGTCGTTCACCGGCGACCTGACGGTCGACCCGGCGCACAAGCGCGACCGCATGCGCGCCGACGCGGCGGGCGCGTCCGAGCCGATGGCGGCGGGCTGACCGCCATCGCGGTGGGCAAGACCTACA
>CAXUEV010000246.1:0-3193 GCA_964250105.1 uncultured Sphingomonadaceae bacterium | reverse complement strand
CCGCCGCCGCGCGGCGCCACCGCGACCGCGATGTTGCGCCCGGCGACGGCGCGCGCCAGGAAATAGGTCGCGGCAAGCCCGGGCCGCTCGCGCTCGAGCCGGTCGACGGCCACCAGCGGGTCGATCAGTCCCGCTGCCGCGGGCCTGAACAGGCTCGGGTTGAGCAGCGCGTCGAGCGGGTGCTTGAAGCTCAGGATGCAGCCGGTAAGTGCCGCGATGGCCAGGAAGACGAGCATCGCCAACCCCGAGTAGCGATGCACGGCGAGCCAGAAGCGGCGCCCGCCGGCGTGGTCAGAGATAGGCATCGAACCAGCCGAGCACCCGGCGCAGGACATCCTCCTGGTGCGCCGGCTCGTGGAACCAGTGCGGTTCCCGCGGGTAGCGGACCATCTCGGCGCGCTTACCGAGCAGGTTCAGGCCGCGATAGAATTCGAGCCCGAGCGTCACCGGCACCCGCGTGTCCGCCTCGCCGTGGAGCACCAGCACCGGCGCCGTCACCCGCTCGACCAGCCGTGCCGGCGAACTCCGGTCGTAAGCCGCCTGATTGGTACTGACGTCGCCGTAATAGCCGAGAGTGAAGTCGGGCGTATCGGTGATCCGCGCCATCACCCCGAGGTTTGCCGGGCCGGCCCCGACCACCGCCGCCTTGAAACGAGCGTCATGGGTTATCGCCCATGCCGCCAGGAAGCCGCCATAACTCCAGCCGCCGATGCCGAGCCGGGCGGGGTCGGCGATCTTTCGCGCCACCAGCATGTCGACGCCGTCGAGCATGTCCCGATAGTCCATCCCGCCCCAGTCGTCGCCGATCGCACGGGCGAAGGCGGTGCCCTGCCCGTCCGAGCCGCGGATGTTCGGCAGCAGCACGACATAGCCGTGCGACGCGAGCATCTGCGCCCATTCGTGCCAGCTGCCGAGCCAGCCCGCCCACCATGCCCATTCGGGGCCGCCGTGGATCTGGACGACGGTTTTCGTCGGCGTTCCAGCGACATAGCCCGGCGGCAGCACCAGCACCCCGTAGATCGTCCGGCCGTCCTCGCGGTTCTGCCAGCTGATTTCGCTGACCGCGCCGAGCGCCCAGTCGGCGACCTGCGGGTTGAGCCGGGTCACCGCCTTGGGCTTGCCGCCGGCGACCGTCCAGATGTCGGCCGGACGCGTCGGGGCCGACAGCGCCAGCGCCATGCGGCGGCCGTCGTCGCTGAGCGACAGCCCCGCCGCCTCGCCGTCGAGCGCCGCCAGCCGCGTCACCTCTCCGGTTCGCGGATCGAGGCGAACCAGGTTGGACCGCGTCTTCTCGAACGACAGTGCCACGATCGACCGCGAATCGGGCGCCCAGCGCGGTTCGGTCAACAGGCCGGGATGATCGTCGCCGGGCTTCTGCACCGCACCGGTGACGACGTCGACGACCCGCGCCCCGAGCGAAACGAACCCGGGCGTCAGCACTTCCGACGCGAGGATAGCACGCCCGTCGGGCGACCATCGCGGCGCCCCCGCGGCATGATCGAGCATCGTCCGACCAACCACACCGGTTGCCGGATCGAACAGCACGATCCGCGAATGATAGAAATAATCGTTGATTCCCGGCGTATCCGCCACGCTCAGCGCCAACCGCCGGCCGTCAGGCGACCAGTCCAACCCGTTGATATTCAAGCCCGCGGGCGAGACCCGCCGCGCGATACGGCTCGCGAGATCGAGGATCCACAGCCGGGTGAAGTTGCGCGGCCGGTCGACCACGATCCAGTCGCGCTTGGCCGCCTTGTCGGCTTTCTCGGCGGCGCTGTCGGGATCGGCGCTGAGGAAGGCGATGCGCTTGCCGTCGGGCGACCAGGCGAAATCGACGACATCGTTCGGCAACGCCGTCAGCGGCGCCGGCTCGCCGCCGTGGGTCGCGATCTGCCAGATCTGCCGTGACGGTGCGGCGGCGGTATCGGGCTTGAACGCGAATCCCGTATCGGCACCGCCGGCGAGCGGATTCTTGCGGTTCGACAGGAAGGCGACCGTCCGGCCGTCGGGCGACCAGCGCGGGCTGGTGTCGGTGCCGGCGCTGACGATGAGGCGGCGCGCCGGCGCGCCGCCGTCCGCGGGGACCGACCAGATCGTCGAACGGTCGGGCGAGAAGGTCGACATCTGCCGCTGGACGGCGAACAGGATCGTCTTGCCGTCGGGGGAAATCTCGGCCGCGCGGGTGTCGTCGAGGGTCATGATGTCGGCGGGCGTTATCGCCTTGCCTGCGGCGGCCGGCGCCGCCAGCGACAGCGTGACCAGCGCCACCAGCAAGCTGCGACCCGACCGACAAACATGGTGCACAGTTCGCCCTCCTCGCGTCCGACCTTAGGTTTCGCCTCGGCGCTTGACCATGCGCAAGCGCGGCGCGGTTCGGGACCAGATGGGAGAGACCCGCCGGGCCAAGACCGCAGCTGCGATTGACTTGGCCCAACGCTCCTTCCACGGCGACCGGGTCACCGACCATCCCGGAGCCGCGCTGTTGTCGCTCGATCGATCTAACGCCTGGGCGCTCGCCCGCCTCGACGCGCACGACCAGGCGGCGCTGGTGCGGCGCGGCGAAGTCGCACCCGGCGCGCCGGTCGAAGCCGCCATCGTTCGCATCGAGGAAATCGACCCGACGCTCAATTCGGTCAGCCACCGCGCCTTCGCCCATGCGCGGGCGGCGGTCGCACGGGTCGATCCGGCGGCGCCGATGGCGGGCGTGCCGATCCTGCTCAAGGCGTCGCTCGCCTATCCCGGCTTTCCCCAGACATCGTGCTCGCGGGCCAAGCGCGAGGTCGTCGCCGACCGCGCCTATCCGTACGCCGAGCGGCTCGATGCGGCGGGGCTGATCGCGGTCGGCATGTCGACGATGCCCGAATTCGGCCTTCTCACCAGCGGCGAGGCGATGCTGACCGGGACGACCGTCAACCCGTGGAACGCAGGCCGGAGCGCCGGCGGATCGAGCACGGGCGCCGCGGTCGCGGTCGCCGCCGGGCTCGTCCCGCTCGCGCATGCCAGCGACGCGGCGGGATCGATCCGCGTGCCGGCATCGAACTGCGGCGTGGTCGGGTTCAAGCCGAGCCGCGGCTGGAACGTCCGCGCGCGGGCGAATCATCTGATCGACGACCTGCTGTGCAGCGACGCCATGATCGGGCGCTCGATGCGCGACGTCGCGTGGGGGGCGGCGATCGCGCGCCCCGCCGCCGCC
>CAXUEV010000245.1:0-3209 GCA_964250105.1 uncultured Sphingomonadaceae bacterium | reverse complement strand
CTCCGATGGGCCGGACTCTAGCTCCAGATGGAGGAAAAAACGGGGGTCAGGTCAGGTCCGACCCAGCGGCATCAATTTCGTTGATCCGCTGCGCCGACGCCTCGTTCATCGGATACCAGAGGTCCGGCCGCCCTGCCGGCTCGATCCGCCGCGAGGGGATGAAGTGTCCCATGTCGTGGTAGAGCTGGATACGTCGTGATGCACCATCGACTTTCTCGACGTCCGGGGCCTTATTCAGTCTCCGGTTCGCGACGAACTGGCTCCAGAGGCCTATGGGATCGTAGTTAAGGCTGACGAAGGCGATATCGCCGCGAATGAACTCGGCACGATCCAGACGGCCGGAAAACGACGGCTCCGATTGATACATCCTCCGTCCCAGCCACTCGGCGAACGCTTCGTAGGTTTCCAGCGGGCGACCGCGATCGCCAACGCAATTCTCCCAATCAATATAGAACATCGCGTGCAGAATCATCCTGAGCGCGGCCTTCGCCCCCATGAGACGGCGAGCGTCGAGGAACGTGCCCTGCTCGGTACGGAAGCCGTGACCCAGAGGGGCATGCATGTCGAGCATGTTGAAGAGATCATTGATCTTAAGATCGCCGGCTGCGGCACCCGGACAGACCCGGAGCACGTCTTGCAGTGCCAGCCAGTCGTAGACGAGCCGTAGTTCGCCAACGCGTTCGCGCAACTCGTGGGCGTTCGCGCCCGGCCGCCAGTTCTTTCCCATCGCGGCGAGCTGCTCGTCCGTGGGATTAAGTGTTGTCGCGATCCGCCGTCAGCGCATCGAACACCTTCTCCCACACGCCGGCATGGCACCAACGGCTGAAGCGGCGATGAACCGTCTTCCACTTGCCGTAGCGTTCCGGCAGGTGCTGCCAGTGTGCGCCCGACCGCAGCACCCACAAACATCCGTTCACGAACAAACGGTTATTCGGCCACTTTGTCGGCATCGCTCATCAGGCTGTTAGCGAGCGATTCAACCGTGCTTGCGAGCGTCATCGAGATCACCCGCGGGAATATGCGGCGGTGCTGGCGAAGGAGACGAAGATCCCCTTCGACGTCGCGCTGTTCAGCGTTTCGAGCAATCTCGGATCGGCGATCCCGATCGACGCCGGGGTGATCGACGAGCAGGTCGCGATCTTCCAGCGCTACCACCGCGCCGGCATCCTGCCGCAGGTGCCCGACGTCCGCGGCGGCTACGATCCGCTGTTCAACGACGCCGTCGCGACCGCGGCACGCAAGCCGGCCCCCGCCGGGGACCGCGGCGCCGGGCCTGTCGAGCTATGAGCGAGGCGAATGCGAGATGAACCCGAACTCGATTGACCCGCGCGACGATCGTCGCTGAATCACAGGAATAACGCAGGAGTATCGGCCATGAGCGTCAAGTTCATCGGTTACATCGGCTTCAACGACAACAGCGAGATCCACGGCGCGGTGCGCGGGCGCGAGCTCGACGTCGACTATGTCGACGCGGCGGCCAGGGCGCAGGAGGCGGGCGGCTTCGACCGCGTGCTGATCCCGTTCGGCTCGAACTCGCCCGAAAGCCAGATCGTCGCGGCGCACGCGGCGGCGCTGACCACCCGGCTCGGTTTCCTGATCGCGCACCGCCCGGGCTTCACCCAGCCGACGCTCGCCGCGCGGCAGCTGGCGACGCTCGACGCGCTGTCGGGCGGGCGCGTCGCGGTGCACATCATCACCGGCGGCGCCGACGACGAGATGGCGCGCGACGGCGACTTCACCACCAAGGACGAGCGGTACCGGCGCACCGACGAATATCTGACCGTGCTGCGGCAGGAATGGACCGCGACGCAGCCGTTCGACCATGACGGCCGCTTCTATCGCGTCCGGCAGGGCTTCGCCGCGGTCAGGCCGACCAACCTGCCGGTGTTCTTCGGCGGCTCGTCCGACATCGCGATCGAGGTGTCGGGCAAGCACGCCGACGTCTACGCGCTGTGGGGCGAGACGCTGGCGGAGGTCCGCGAGGTCGTTTCGCGCGTGCGCGCGGCGGCGATCCGCTACGGCCGCCGCCCCGGCTTCTCGCTGTCGCTGCGGCCGGTGATCGCCGATACCGAGGAAGCCGCGTGGAAGCGCGCCGACGCGATCGTCGAGCGGGTACGCGACCTGCGCGCGTCCGCCGGCCTCAGGACGAGCGACCACAGCCCGCCCAACGCCGGGTCGCAGCGCCTGCTGCAGACCGCGTCGCAGGGCTACCGGCTCGACAAGCGGCTGTGGACCGGGGTCGCCGCGCTCGGCGGCGCCGCCGGCAATTCGACCGGCCTCGTCGGCACCCCCGAGCAGGTCGCCGACGCGCTGCTCGACTATTACGACCTCGGCGTCGACCACTTCCTCATCCGCGGCTTCGAGCCGCTCGACGACGCGATCGCCTACGGCCGCGACCTGATCCCGCTGGTGCGCGCCCTCGTCGCCGAACGCGACGCGCGCACGGTCCCCCAGGTCGCGTAAACGGTCAGGAGCGCTCGTGCCGGTCGGCATGGCGCCTCGCCGCGATCTCCGCCCCTTCCCGCAGCAGCGGGCCGAGCTGCCAGAAGTCGCCGAGGTGGCCGGGCTCGTCCGGGCGGTCCCAGCCGTAGTCGGCGCGCAGGCGGCCGAGGTGGCCCGAGGCGCGGATCGCCTCGGGATCGACCGGCTCGGCGACGGCCTGGTCCGGGCCGACGTAGATCGCATCCTGCGGGCAATAGAGCTCGCACATGAAGCAGGTCTGGCACTGGTCGAGGCGGGCGACGACCGGCGTTCGGTCGGGCCCGGCGTCGAGCACGTGCGTCGGGCAGGCGGCGACGCAGGCGTTGCAGCCGTTACACCGGTCGGCGAAGATATGCGCGATCATGCCGCCACGCCGAGACGGCGCTCGTCCGCGCCTTCGTAACGCGTCCATACGCGGTCGAGACCGCCGACGAGCAGGCGCTGCGCCCGGTCGGGCGTCGGACCGCCGACATCGGTCCGGAAGTGCATGCCGCGGCTCTCGTCGCGGGCGAGCGCCGCCGCGTTGCACCAGCGCGCGGTCGCCGTCATCGCCGCGGTCTCGCGGGCGCCGACCTGATCGAGTCCCTCGGCGTGGCGGTGGTCGCCAAGCTCGCGCCAGAGCCCGTCGAGCAGCGCCTGCGACCCGGCCAGGGCCTTGCCGTTGCGCCACAGCGCCTTGTCGTAGGCGATCATCTGCGACTGGACCGCGCCGACGACCGCGCGGTCGT
>CAXUEV010000244.1:0-3217 GCA_964250105.1 uncultured Sphingomonadaceae bacterium | reverse complement strand
GTCCTGCTCGTCGGCGACGGGCCGGCGCGCGGCTGGGCGGAGGCGCGGCTGCCGCACGCGCTGTTCACCGGCCATCTGGCGGACGCCGATCTCGCCCGCGCCTATGCCTCGGCCGACATGCTGTTCAACCCGTCGACCACCGAGACCTTCGGCAACGTCACCCTCGAGGCGATGGCGAGCGGCCTGCCGGTGGTCGCCGCGCGCGCGACCGGCAGCACCAGCCTCGTCCACCACGGCATCTCGGGGCAGCTGGTGACGCCGGGCGACATCGCCGGCTTCGCCGCGGCGCTGACCTTGTATCTCGTCGATCCGCGCGCGGCGGCGATGGCCGGCGAGGCGGGCCTCGCGCTCAGCGGCCGCTACGACTGGGACGAGATCAACCACGCCATGCTCGGCCATTATCTCGGGGTCGTCGGCGGCGCGGTGTCCGAGCCGGCGGCCGTCGTCCGGCTGCGCGCCGCCTGACCCTTTCCAACGCCGCCCGACGCGCCTATATCGTCGGGGCCGGCCGGCGACGGGCGGCTATGGCGATAAACGGTGTCGTGCAATAGACACAGCGGACCCGGGGGCGGTACCCGGCGGCTCCACCATTCACACCCCGGTTGCTCGCGGGGCGGCATGGGGCCGAAACAGGATCGACGTGTGTTCAAAGACGACTATCTTCGCCCGGCCTGAATGCGCCGTAAAACCGTTCGCAACACTGAAATGCCAACGACAACGAGGCATTCGCAATCGCAGCGTAACCCGGTCCTGACGGACTAAGTTACACTGGCCGAAAGCGCGGTCCGGGCCGCACCGGGCAACAGAAGCGGACACCGGCGGTCGGGGGAGCACCGAGCAACAGAAGCTCCCCACCTCTCGGTCAGCCGGCGACCACCCGCCGCCGCCGGCGCGCCGCCATGCCCACCGCGCCGAAGCCGCCGATCAGCATCGCCCAGGTCGCCGGCTCGGGCACCGAGGCGACGTCGAGGTAGAGCCCGTCGCTGCGATAGTCGAGGCTCGTGCGCAACCGCCGCCCGGCGAAGCTGACCGAGTCGAAGGCGCCGTCGTGCCCCGCCCAGTCGATCAGTTCGTACGCGCCGTAGCCGGCCCCGTTCAGGTCGACCGACAGCGCCCCGCCGAGCGTGGCGAAGCCCGCGATCGTCACCACCGGCGCGTTGCCGACCCCGCCCAGCGCCAGCAGCCCGCCGGTCTGGACATAGTCGCCGCCGATCGTGAAGCCCGGCGCGGCGACGCGCAGCGTGCCGTCGGCGAGCAGCACGTCGCCGCTGCCGAGCGCGGTCGCCGAGGCGGCGACGACGGTGCCGCCGGCGATCGTCGTGCCCCCCGCATAGCTGTTGAGCCCGGTCAGCGTCAGCACGCCGCTGCCGGTGTGCGTCAGGCTGCCGCTGCCGCCGATGTCGTTCGAGAAGATGTCGGCGGCGGCGAACCCGCCGAGCGCCGCATCCTGGTCGACGACGACCGCGCCGTCGAACGCGCCATAGCCGCCGGCGGCGGTGTAGAGGTCGAGCCGCGCCCAGCCGCTGCCGTCGTCGAGCGGAGCGCCCGACGCGAGCTCGGTCGAGGCGAGCACGGCGCGGCGCTGCTCGGCGGTCAGATAGGTGAAGCGCGTCTTGAGCAGCACCTCGGCGCCGAGCGGCACGACCGCGGCGCGGTCGGTCGGACCGACCGGGGTCAGGCCGTAGGTCAGCCGCTGCGCCGCCACCGCCCTGGTCGCCGCCGCGTCGCTGAAGCGGCCGCTGTCGTCCTTGGCGGCGGTGGCGATGTCGGTGCCGGCGGCGGCGGTCAGCACGCTGCGGAACGCGCTCGCGAAGTCGCTGAACCTCGCCGCGAAATCGGCGTCGCCTGTATAGTCGGGGTTGTTGTTGAGCAGCTGCGCGACGTCGTGCAGCCCGAGGATGCGCCCGGCGATGACGTCGAGCGTATAATGCGCGCCGAGCACGACGCGGCTGTAGCCGTATTCGAGCCCGCGCGCGAACACCTGCTGGAAGCGCTCGGGCACCGCCATCGCCACGAGCAGCGCCTCGGTCGTGCCGAAGGTCGTGTGGCCGCTGGGGAAGGCCGAGTTGGTCACCAGCGTCGCGGTGATGTCGGCGGCGAACGGGTCGATCCGCGTCGGCGCGACCTGGAACGGCCGCGAATCGCCGTTCGGGTTCTGCCCGGGATCGGTCTTGTTGACGCCGTAGGCGACGTCGTAGGTGTTGAAGATGCCGCCCGCCGGCAGGTCGATGCCGACCGCGGGGTGGACGTTGTCGGTCGTGCCGTTGGCGAGGAAGATCTTGTTGAACGCCGAATCGCCGCCCGACACCGCGCTGAAGCCGCGGAACGCCTGGACGATCGGCCCGGCGGTGGCGAAGTCCGGCCCGCCCGCGATCCGCGCCGCCTGATAGGCGGTGTCGAGCCGCGTGCCGAGCGCCTCGGTGAACTGCTGGCCATAGTCGGTGAAGATCGCGTTGTCGGCGCGCGCCTGGAGCCGCTGCGCCGGGCTCGACGCGTTGTTGATCGCGATCGACGCCTCGAGGTTGTCGACCAGCGCCTGGCGACCGGCGGCGGTGCTGTTGAGCACGGTGAACGGCGACAGCAATTGCGCCGTCTCGCGGTTGGCGACCGACTGCGCGCCGGCGCCCGCCGTCACGCCGAACGCGGCGACGGAGGCGAAAAGGATCGAACGAAGGGTCACGGCGGTCTCTCCCGGCAGGTTTCCGCCTGCGGTTTAGCCCGGGAGTGTGACACTTTATATCATGGCGGCAGTGAATGATTAACCCTTTCGCCGCAACGCGCCCGACGCGGCCAAGTCCCTTGACCGTCACCGCCGCCGGCGTCACCTATGGCCCTCGCGCAGGAGTCCCACGCCCGTGAACGACACGCCGGTCGATAGTCTCATCCCCTATGACGACATCGTGCAGACCGCGCTGCGCTCGGTCGTCCAGCGCGTGCTCGAGCGGATCGACGCCGGCGGCGGCCTGCCCGGCGCGCATCATTTCTACATCGCCTTCCGCACGCGCCATCTCGGCGTCGAGATGCCCAGGCACCTGCTCGAACGCTATCCCGACGAGATGACGATCGTCATCCAGCACCGCTACTGGGACCTGACGATCACGCCCGAACGCTTCACCATCGGCCTGTCGTTCAACCAGGTGCCGGCCAAGCTGACGATCCCGTTCGCCGCGGTCACCGGCTTCGTCGACCCCGCGGTCAACTTCGCCCTCCAGTTCCA
>CAXUEV010000243.1:0-3226 GCA_964250105.1 uncultured Sphingomonadaceae bacterium | reverse complement strand
CCGGCGCCGCCACCTCGCGCGGCGCCGTCGGCAGGTAGAGGGTGAAGCGGGCACCGCCGTCGGGATCGTTATCGGTGAAGATGAAACCGCCGGTCTGCTTGACGATGCCGTAGACGGTTGACAGGCCGAGCCCGGTGCCGTGCGCGACCGGCTTGGTGGTGAAGAACGGCTCGAAGATGCGCGGGGCGATGTCGGGCGGGACGCCGGGGCCGGTATCGGACACGACCAGCGCGACATGCTCGATCGTCGGCATGAGGTCGTGGCCCGACGCCGGCAGCATCGACGCCGGCAGCACCCGCGAGGCGATAGTCAGCGTGCCGTTGCCCGCCATCGCGTCGCGGGCGTTGACCGCGAGGTTGACCAGCACCTGTTCGAGCTGGCCGGGATCGACCCTGACCGCGCCGAGACCCTCGCCGTGGGCGATCTTCACCGCGATGCCCGGGCCGAGCAGGCGGTGGAGCAGCGGGACGACGCCGTCGATGATCGGGGCGATGTCGAGCACCTGCGGCCGCAGCGTCTGCTGCCGCGTGAAGGCGAGAAGCTGGCGCACGAGATCGGCAGCGCGGCCCGCGTTCTGGCGGATCTGCCCGATCTCGTCGAGCGTATCCGGGCCCGAATCGCGCCGCGCCAGCAGCTGGTCGCACAGCCCGAGAACGGCGGTCAAAATGTTGTTGAAATCGTGCGCGATGCCGCCGGCGAGCTGGCCGACCGCCTCCATCCGCGTGGCCTGGCTGACCTGGCGTTCGAGCTTGACCTGCTCGCGGATGTCGCGGACCGCGAGCAGCAGCGCGAAGCCCCAGCCGGGCGGCGGCCGGACCATCGTCATCACCACCGGCTCGTCGGGACGCGCGGCGAGGCGGATGCGGCATTCGCTGGCGGCCGGGTCGCCGGCGAGCGCGCGGACGATCGCGTGCGACAGGTGCGGCCGATCGTCGTCGAGCGCCAGCGCGAGGACCGCGGCGTGCGGGCCGCGGATATCGCAACCGACCGTCTGCTCGAAGATCGTGTTGGTCATCTTGCACGCGCCCGCCTCGTCGAGCAGGCCGATGCCGAGCGGCAGGCTGTTCATCATGCCGATCGCCGCCCGCTGCGCGCGCAGGTCGATCGACGGCGGGAACGCGGCGATGCCGCGCTCGGCCGGATCGCCGGTCATCTCAGCCGCGCTTGCGCATCACCCGCGCCGCCTCGCGCTTCCAGTCGCGGGCCTTGTCGGTCTCGCGCTTGTCGTGGAGCTTCTTGCCCTTGGCCAGCGCCAGCTCGACCTTCGCCCGGCCGCGGTCGTTGAAGTAGATCATCAACGGCACCAGCGTCATGCCCTGCCGCGTCACCGCGCCGTTGAACTTGCCGATCTGGCGCGCATGGAGCAGCAGCTTGCGCGGCCGCTTGGGCTCGTGATTGTGGCGGTTGCCGTGGCTGAACTCGGGGATGTTGGCGTTGACCAGCCACATCTGGCCGTCCTTCAGCTCGGCATAGGCCTCGGCGATCGAGCCCTCGCCCTGGCGCAGCGCCTTGACCTCGGTGCCGGCGAGCGCGATCCCCGCCTCGACCACCTCGTCGATGAAATATTCGTAGCGCGCGCGCCGGTTCTCGGCGACGATCTTGGCCTTGATGCCGGTGTTGACATGGGCGCGTGCCATCACACCATCCCGGCGTGGACCAGCGCCGCATCGACCTGCGCGCACGCGGCGGCCGACGGCGGCGTGATCGGCAGCCGCGTGTCGGCGGTCATGCGGCCGAGCCGCGCCAGCGCGTACTTGGTCGGTCCGGGGCTGGCGTCGGCGAACAGCGCGTCGTGGAGCGGGAACAATCGGTCCTGCAGCGCCAGCGCGGCGGCATAGTCGCCGCGGTCGCACGCCGCCTGGAACGCCGCGCACAGCGCCGGCGCGACGTTCGCCGTCACCGAGATGCACCCCGCCCCGCCCATCGCGCGGTGCCCGAGCGCGAGCTCGTCGTTGCCCGACAGCTGGCAGAAGTCGGGGCCGCACGCGGCGCGCTGCGCCGACACGCGGGCGAGGTTGCCGGTCGCGTCCTTGACGCCGACGATGCCCGACAGCTCGGCCAGCCGCGCCATCGTCGCGACCGACATGTCGACCACCGAGCGGCCGGGGATGTTGTAGATGACGATCGGCAGGTCGCAGCCGGCCGCCAGCGCCGCGAAATGCGCGTAGAGCCCGGCCTGGCTCGGCTTGTTGTAATAGGGGCAGACGACGAGCGCCGCCGCCGCCCCCGCCTTTTCGGCGTGGCGCATGTGGATCAGCGCGGTCGCGGTGTCGTTCGACCCGCAGCCGGCGATCACCGGCACCCGGCCGGCGGCGGCCTCGACCGTCAGGGTGACGACATGGTGGTGCTCGTCGATCGTCATCGTCGCCGCCTCGCCGGTCGTGCCGCACGGCGTCAGCGCGGTCGAGCCGGCGGCGATCTGCCCGTCGACGAACGCCGCGAAGGCGTCGGCATCGACCGCGCCGTCCTTGAACGGGGTGACCAGCGCCGGGATCGAACCGTGGAACATCGTGCACCCTTCTCCCGTGCCTCCCGACCGACTAGTCAGGCGGGCATGAGCAGATCAGCGCGTGATATGGAGCCTCGGCGCTCGTTGTCCAGCAAACTCCGCTGGCTGACGCTGGCGGCGCTGCTGGCCGGCTCGGCGGCGGCGGCAAGCCTGAGCCCGGCGGCGCGGTCGTATTATACCGCGCGGCTGGCCGAGACGGCCGCCGGGCGATTCGCCACCCTGCCGCTGTCGCCGATGGTCGCGCCGCCGACCGACCCGCTGCTCGACGCGGTCGTGCAATGGGACCGGCTGCGCCGCGACGCCGGCCCGGCGAGCTTCGCCGAGATCGCCGCTTTCCTGCCAAGGCATCCCGGCTGGCCGCAGGAGCTGGTGCTCCGCCGCCGCGCCGAGAAGCTGATCGACGACACGGTGCAGTCGCCGGCACGGCTCGCCTATTTCCTCGATTATCCGCCGCTGTCGGCGCTGGCCAAGTTCCGCCTCGCCGAGGCGCAGCTGATCGCCCGCCGCTTCGCCGAGGCCAATGCCAGCGCCCGCGACGCGTGGGATTCGGCCGGGCTCGACGCGGTCAGCGAGGGCCAGCTGCGGCTGCTGTTCCCGGCGGCGCTGACGCCTGAGGCGAACCTGTCGCGGCTCGACCGGCTGCTGTGGAGCGGGCAGGTGTCGGCGGCGCAGCGCGTGCTGCCGCTGGTCGCGCTCGACCGCCGGGCGTGGGCGAAC
>CAXUEV010000242.1:0-3229 GCA_964250105.1 uncultured Sphingomonadaceae bacterium | reverse complement strand
GTCGCCGCCGACGTCGCCGGCTTCATCGTGGCGCGGATCGAGCGCAGCTTCGCCGCCGTCGGGGCGGTCGTCGCCGCGCTCGACGCGCGGGCGCTGGCGGCGTCGCGCGACATCACCATTCCGCTGGCGCGCGAGGTGCTCGACGCGCAGGGCGACTGGCTCCACGATGCGCCGGTCATCGACCTGTCATCGAAGCTGGGCTAGAAACGGGCATGGACACCGCCCTCGCCATGGTCCCGCCCGCCGAGGTCGCGTCCGCGACCGAGGCGCACCGCTACTTCAACCGCGAGCTGTCGTGGCTGTCGTTCAACCAGCGCGTCCTCGACGAGGCGGCCAACCCGAACCACCCGCTGCTCGAACGGCTCCGCTTCCTGTCGATCTCGGGCAACAATCTCGACGAGTTCTACATGGTCCGCGTCGCCGGGCTGCGCGGCCAGGTCCAGGCCGGGATCGAGACGCGCAGTCCCGAGGGCGCGACCCCGGCCGAGCAGCTCGCCGCGATCGCCACTACCGCCGACCGGCTGATGGAGGACCAGCAGGCGACGTGGGGCAATCTGCGCCGCCTGCTCGCCGCCGCCGACTTCCACGTGCTGAAGGCGGCCGACCTTGCCGCCGACGAGTGCGCCTGGCTCGAACGGCACTTCCTCGAGCAGGTGTTCCCGGTGCTGACGCCGCAGGCGATCGATCCGGCGCATCCGTTCCCGTTCATCCCCAACAAGGGCTTCAGCCTGATCCTCGAGCTGCGCCGTGCGTCGGACGACGAGATCCTGCGGGCGCTGCTGATGCTGCCGTCGATGCTGCCGCGCTTTACCCGGCTGCCGGGCAAGACCGCGCGCTACATCAGCCTCGAAGACACGATCCGGCTGTTCTTCGACCAGTTGTTCCCGGGCTATGTGCTGCTCGGGGACGGCGCCTTCCGCGTGATCCGCGATTCGGACATCGAGATCGAGGAGGAGGCCGAGGACCTCGTCCGCTACTACCAGAGCGCGATCAAGCGGCGGCGGCGCGGCGAGGTCATCCGCCTCAAGATCGAGCAGGCGACCCCGCCCGGGCTGCATGCGGCGGTGCGCGACGCGCTCCATGTCAGCGAACGCGACGTTACCGTCGTCACCGGCATCCTCGGCATCGCCGACCTCGGCGTGCTGGTCGACGAGGACCGTCCCGACCTCAAGTTCGAACCCTATACGCCGCGCTTTCCCGAGCGCATCCGCGAGCATGGCGGCGACTGTTTCGCCGCGATCCGCGCCAAGGATCTCGTCGTCCACCACCCCTACGAGAGCTTCGAGGTGGTGCTGGCCTTCCTCAAGCAGGCGGCGGCCGATCCCGACGTCATCGCCATCAAGCAGACGCTGTACCGCGCCGGCAAGAACTCGCCTATCGTCCGTGCGCTGATCGACGCCGCCGAGGCGGGCAAGTCGGTCACGGCGGTGGTCGAGCTGAAGGCGCGCTTCGACGAGGAGCAGAACCTGATGTGGGCGGCGGCGCTCGAACGCGCCGGTGTCCAAGTGGTCTACGGCTTCGTCGAGTGGAAGACCCACGCCAAGCTGTCGATGGTCGTCCGCCGCGAGGGCGACGACATGCGCACCTACGTCCATTTCGGCACCGGCAACTACCACCCGGTGACCGCGCGTATCTACACCGACCTGTCGTTCTTCACCGCCGATCCGGTACTGGCGCGCGACGCGATCCAGGTGCTCAACTACATCACCGGCTACGTCAAGCCGACCCGGCTGGCGAAGCTCGGCATGTCGCCGCTGACGATGCGCGACAAGCTCTACGGCCTGATCGACGGCGAGATCGCCAATGCCGGTGCCGGCCGCCCGGCGCATATCTGGGCCAAGCTCAATTCGCTGGTCGACACCGCGCTGATCGAGAAGCTGTACGAGGCGAGCGGCGCCGGGGTCGAGATCGACCTGATCATCCGCGGCATCTGCTGCCTGCGTCCGGGAGTCGCCGGCATGTCGGCGAACATCCGCGTCCGCTCGGTCATCGGCCGCTTCCTCGAGCACAGCCGGATCCTGGCCTTCGGCAACGGCCGCCCCCTGCCGTCGCCCGAGGCCAAGCTGTTCATCAGCTCCGCCGACTGGATGCCGCGCAACCTCGACCGCCGCGTCGAGGTGCTGGTACCGATCGAGAACCCGACGGTCCACGCACAGGTGCTCGACCAGGTCATGCTGGCCAACCTCAAGGACACCGAGCAGTCGTGGGCGCTGAGCAGCGACGGCGGCTATCGCCGGCTCGACCACGGCCATGGCCAGCCGTTCAACATCCACCGCTACTTCATGACCAACCCGTCGCTATCGGGACGCGGCGCCGCACTCCGCGGCCACGACATGGTGCCCCGGCTGATGCTCGGCGAAGTCGCCGAGTGACGGATGCAACCGAGGGACCGGCCGCCGATACCAGCCTAGCCGGGATCATCGACATCGGCTCGAACTCGGTCCGGCTGGTCGTCTACCAGGGGCTGACGCGGACGCCGGCGGTGGTGTTCAACGAGAAGGTCATGGCCGGGCTCGGCCGCGGGCTTGCCAGCGACGGCAGGCTGAGCAACGGCTCGATCAACCTCGCCGTGACCGCGCTCGCCCGCTTCGCCATGCTGGCCGAGGACATGGGCGTCCGCAACCTGCGCACCGTCGCCACCGCGGCGGTCCGCGAAGCAGCGAACGCCGACGCGTTCATCGCCGCCGTCCGCGACCGCTGCGGGCTCGAGATCGAGGTCATCAGCGGCGAGGCGGAAGCCCGCGGCGCGGCGCTCGGGGTCATCGCCGGCATCCCCGAAGCCGACGGCATCGTCGGCGATCTCGGCGGCGGCAGCCTCGAGCTGATCCGCGTCGCCGCCGGCGAGGTTCACGACCGCATCTCGCTGCCGATCGGGGCGCTGCGGCTCGACGCGGTGCGCAAGCGCGGCAGCCGGGCGCTGCGCCCGTTCATCACCGCCGCCCTCGACCAGGTGTCGTGGGCCGCCAAAGGGGCGGGCAAGCCGTTCTACATGGTTGGCGGATCGTGGCGGGCGCTGGCGCAGCTCCACATCTACCTGAACGACCACCCGCTGCCGGTCGTCCACCAATATTGCATGCCGCGCGACGCACCGGGGCGGCTGGTCCGTTCGCTGGCGCGGATCGAGCCGAAGACGCTGAAGACGATCCCCGCGATCTCGTCGTCGCGGCTGCCGTCGCTGCCGGGCGCGGCGCTGCTGCTCGACGTCGCGGTGCGGCGGCTCGGCAGCAGC
>CAXUEV010000241.1:0-3255 GCA_964250105.1 uncultured Sphingomonadaceae bacterium | reverse complement strand
GCCGCCGCGTCGCCCGGCCGCAGCCCGCCTGAGCCTATCCGCGGCGGAGGACGAAGATCGCCCGGTCGGCGCGCCAGTTGGCACCGGTGGCACCGAGCCGCCGCCCGCCGCTGAGGAATACCGCGCGCTCGACGGTCAGCCCCATCGACCCCGCCAGCGCGCGGAAGTCGTCGACCGAACAGAGGTGGATGTTGCTCGTCTCGTGCCACGGCACGGGCAGCGTCGGCGTCACCGGCATCCGCCCGCCGGCGGCGAGGCTGAGCCGCACCCGCCAATGGCCGAAGTTGGGGAACGACACGACCCCGCGCCGGGCGATGCGCAGCAGCTCGGCGAGCACCGTCGCCGGCTTGCGCATCGCCTGGAGCGTGTCCGACAGGATGGCGACGTCGAACGCGTCGGTCGGATAGTCGGCGAGGTCGGCGTCGGCGTCGCCCTGGACGACCGACAGGCCGCGCGCCACCGCGGCGGCGACGTTCGCCCCCGACAGCTCGATGCCGCGGCCGTCGACCCCCTTGTCGCTGCGCAGCGCGCTGAGCAGGGCGCCGTCGCCGCAACCGATGTCGAGGACGCGCGCGCCGGCCGGCACGACGTCGGCGATCGCGGCGAGGTCGGCGCGCAGCGTCATGCCGCCGCCTGCGCGCGGAGGAAGCCGTCGACCACGCGGTTCATCTCGGGCGTGTCGAGCAGGAACGCGTCGTGGCCGTGCGGCGAGTCGAGCTCGACGAAGCTGACCGCGGCGTTGGCGGCGTTGAGCGCGCGGACGATGCGCCGCGCCTCGGCGGTCGGGTACAGCCAGTCGCTGGTGAACGAGACCATGGCGAAGCGCGTGCGGGTGCCGGCGAACGCCGCGGCGAGGCGGCCGTCGTGCGGCGCCGCGAGGTCGAAATAGTCCATCGCCCGGGTGATATAGAGGTAGGAATTGGCGTCGAACCGCTCGACGAAGCTCAGGCCCTGGTGGCGGAGGTACGATTCGACCTGGAAGTCGGCGTCGAAGCCGAACGACACCGCGCTGCGGTCCTGCAGCCGGCGGCCGAACTTCTCGGTCAGCCCCGCCTCCGACAGATAGGTGATGTGCGCCGCCATCCGCGCCACCGCGAGCCCCGCCGACGGCGGCTCGGCGTCGTAGTAGGCGCCGCCGCGCCAGTTCGGGTCGGCCATGATCGCCTGCCGTCCGACCTCGTGGAAGGCGATGTTCTGCGCCGAATGGCGCGCCGCCGCGGCGATGGCGACGACCGAGCGGACGCGGTCGGGGTAGGCCGCCGCCCAGTCGAGCGCCTGCATGCCCCCCATCGAGCCGCCGACCACCGCCAGCAGCGTGGCGACGCCGAGATGGTCGAGCAGCGCCGCCTGGGCGCGGACCATGTCGCGGATGGTGATGACCGGGAAGCGCATCGCATAGCGCTCGCCGGCCGGGCCGACGCTCGTCGGCCCGCTGCTCCCCGAGCAGCCGCCGAGCACGTTGGCGCAGACGATGAAATGCCGCGCCGGGTCGATCGGCAGGCCGGGACCGACGAGGCGCGGCCACCAGCCCGACTTGCCGGTGCGCGGGTCGGCGCCGGCGACATATTGGTTCATCGTCAGCGCGTGGCAGATCAGCACGGCGTTGCCGCCGTCGGCGTCGAGCGCGCCATAGGTCTCGTAGGCGACCTCGACCGCGTCGAGCGTCGCCCGCGAGTCGAGCTTGAGCGGCTGTTGCAGGCGCACGCGCCGGTCGAGGCCGAAACGCTGGTCGGGGCTGGGCATCGGCGCGCAGTAAGGGGTGGGGCGGCCAAGCGCAACGTGCGGCGGCGGCGACCTAAAGTGCCGCTCCACGCCCGATTAGGGCGTTCATTGTCGCCGCGGCGTCGCTATGGCTGCCCGATGCCGCTTCTCGACGCCCGCTCGCCCGCGCACCGGATCATGCCCTATGCGGCGCTGGCGGCGTCGATGCTGACCTTCTGCATCGGCACCTCGTTCGCCAAGGATCTTTTCCCCCTCGTCGGCGCGGCGGGGACGGCCGCCTACCGCGTCGGCTTCTCGGCGATCATCCTGATCCTCGTCCTGCGGCCCTGGCGCTTCCCGCTGGCGCCCCCTGACCGGTGGAAGATCGTGCGCTACGGGGCGGCGCTCGGCACGATGAACCTGTGCTTCTACATGGCACTGCGCACCCTGCCGCTCGGCCTGACGATCGCGATCGAGTTCCTCGGCCCGTTGTCGGTCGCGCTGTTCCATTCGCGGCGGCCGGCGCATTTCGCCATGGTCGGGCTGGCGGTGGCCGGGCTGCTCCTGCTGCTGCCGGTGCGGTCGGCCGGGCAGGCGCTCGATCCCGTCGGCATCGCCTTCGCGCTCGGCTCGGCGGTCGGCTGGGCGCTGTACATCGTCTTCGGCCAGAAGGCCGGCCATCTGCCCGGCGGGCAGGCGGTCGCCTTCGGCATGGCGACCGCGGCGCTCGTCGTCGTGCCGGTCGGCATCCACCAGGCCGGGGCGGCGCTGCTGGCCCCGGCGCTCCTCGGCACCGGGTTGATCGCCGCGATCCTGTCGAGCGCGATCCCCTATTCGCTCGAGATGGTCGCCCTCAGGCATATCCCGGCGAACCGCTTCGGCGTGCTGCTGAGCGTCGAGCCCGCGGTCGGTGCGGTCGCCGGCGTCGTCCTGCTCGGCGAGTATCTGCTCGCCGTCCAATGGTTCGCCATCGCCCTCGTCATCGCCGCCTCGATCGGCACGATCTTGACGACCGAGGCGGCACCAGCGGCGTCCTGATCGGTCGCTGTCCTACACGTCGCGATTGTGGCAGTGTCCGCGGGTGATCGATGCCAGCCCCTTCTCCCTCGCCGCCAGGCGGTCCGCAGCCCGGCCGGGCGGCGTGCCGCGGGGGGTGCGTTTCGATCCGACGTGGCGTCAAGATCGTCAACTTCCGCGCAAAAGGAACCATTCTGGTGAGGCCGGGCGAGGGGGTGGCGCCGCCGTCTTGTCACCCGCGGCCTGACCGGCCAATAGCCGCGCATGAACGCACCCCAGGTCAAACCGTGGATCGACGCGATCCATGCCTATGTTCCCGGCAAGTCGAAGCTCGTCGGCGTCGCCGATCCGGTCAAGCTGTCGTCGAACGAGAGCCCGCTCGGGCCGTCGCCGCATGCGGTCGCGGCGATGGCGGCGACGGCGGGGCAGGCGCATCGCTACCCCGACGGCGGCTCGACCGCGCTGCGCGCGGCGATCGCTGCGACCCACGGCCTCGAGGTCGAGCGGATCGTCTGCGGCACCGGCTCGGACGAGCTG
>CAXUEV010000240.1:0-3257 GCA_964250105.1 uncultured Sphingomonadaceae bacterium | reverse complement strand
GACCTCGGCGCGGCGGCGCGCGCGCGCGCGGCGCGCTTCACACCGGCGGCGACGGCGGCTGGCATGGACCGGGTCTACCGCTCGGTCGAAGCGCGGGTGGCGGCGTGAGGATCGTCTATTTCACCCATTCGCTGGCGTCGTGCTGGAACCACGGCAACGCGCATTTCCTGCGCGGCGTCGCCAGCGAGCTGCTCGCGCGCGGCCACGACCTGCGCGTGTTCGAGCCGCGCGACAATTGGAGCCTCGCCAACCTCCGCGCCGACCACGGCGACGCCGGGCTCGACGCCTATGCCCGCGCCTATCCCGAACTGCGCTCGACCGCGCTGGCGCCGGACGCCGCGCTCGAAGCTTGCGTCGAGGGCGCCGACCTCGTCATCGTCCACGAGTGGAACGAGCCGGCGCTCGTCGCCGAACTCGGCCGGCTGCGGCGGCGCGGCGGCGGCTTCACGCTGCTGTTCCACGACACCCACCACCGCGCGGTCAGCGACCCGGCGGCGATGCGCGCGTTCGACCTCGCGCATTACGACGGGGTGCTCGCGTTCGGCGAGGCGCTGGCCGAGGTCTACCGCCGCCGCGGCTGGGCCGGGCGGGTGTGGACGTGGCACGAGGCGGCCGACGTTCGCCGCTTCCACCCGCCCGCGGTCGCGGGCGAACGCTCCGGGCTGGTGTGGATCGGCAACTGGGGCGACGGCGAGCGCACCGTCGAGCTCGAGGCGTTCCTGCTCGCGCCGGCGCGCGCCGCGGGGCTGCCGCTCGATATCTACGGCGTCCGCTATCCGCCCGCGGCGCTGGCGATGCTCGCGGCATACGGCGCAAGCTATCGCGGCTGGGCGGCGAACGCGGCGGCGCCGGACATTTTCGCGCGGGCGCTGGCGACGGTGCACGTTCCGCGGCGCTTCTACACGACCCTGCTCCACGGCATCCCGACGATCCGCGTCTTCGAGGCGCTGGCGTGCGGCATCCCGCTGGTGTCGGCGCCGTGGGACGACCGCGAGGGGCTGTTCAGCGCCGGCGACGACTATCTCGTCGCCGACGACGGCGCGGCGATGGCGTGCCACCTGAAGGCGCTCGCCGGCGATCCCGCGCTGGCCCGCGCGCTGGCGGCGCACGGCCGCGCGACGATCCTCGCCCGCCACACCTGCGGCCACCGCGTCGACGAACTGCTCGCGATCGTCGCCGGGCTCGGCCGCACCCCGATCAGGAACGTCGCATGAAAATCGCCTTCTACGGCTCGAGCCTCGTTTCGTCGTACTGGAACGGTGCCGCCACCTATTACCGCGGCATCCTCGGCGACCTCGCCGCGCGCGGCCATGACATCGTCTTCTACGAGCCCGACGCCTTCGACCGCCAGCAGCACCGCGACATCGAGGCGCCGGCCTGGGCGCGGTCGGTCGTCTATCCGGCGACGGTCGCCGGCGTCCAGTCGGTCCTCGCCCTGGCGGCGCAGGCCGATATCGTCGTCAAGGCGAGCGGCGTCGGCGTGTTCGACGACGAGCTGCTCGCCGGCATCGTCGCCCACGCCCGGCCCGACGCGACGCGCATCTTCTGGGACGTCGACGCCGCGGCGACGCTCGACGAGATGCGCAGCCGACCCGACCACGCCGTCCACCGCGCGCTGCCGGCGCTCGACCTCGTGCTGACCTATGGCGGCGGCGCGCCGGTGATCGACGCCTATCGCGGCTTCGGCGCAGCGGCATGCGTGCCGGTGTACAACGCGCTCGACCCGGCGACGCACTTCCCGGTGCCGCCCGATCCGCGCTTCGCCGCCGACCTCGCCTTCCTCGGCAACCGGCTGCCCGACCGCGAGGCGCGCGTCGAGGAGTTCTTCCTGCGCGCGGCCGGGCTGCGCGGCGACCGCCGCTTCCTGATCGGCGGCAACGGCTGGGAGGACAAGGCGATGCCGGGCAACGTCCGCCACCGCGGCCATGTCTATACCGCCGAGCACAACGCCTTCAACTGCACGCCGCTCGCCGTGCTCAACGTCGCCCGCGACAGTATGGCGAGCATCGGCTTCTCGCCGGCGACGCGCGTGTTCGAGGCAGCGGGCGCGGCGGCGTGCCTGATCACCGACGCGTGGGAGGGGATCGAGCTGTTCCTCACGCCCGGCGACGAGGTGCTCGTCGCGCGCGACGGCCAGGACGTCGCCGAGCATCTCGCCGCGCTGACGCCCGAGCGCGCGCGAACGATCGGCCGCGCCGCACTCGCCCGCGTGCTCGCCGAACATACCTATGCGCTGCGCGGGGCGCAGGTCGACGCGGTGCTGACGATGCACCGCGCGCGGCGGGCGGCGGCGTGAAGCTCGTCGTCCTCGGCCTCAGCCTGTCGTCGTCGTGGGGCAACGGCCATGCCACGACGTATCGCGCGCTGCTCGCGCGCTTCGCCGCGCGCGGGCACGACATATTGTTCCTCGAACGCGACGTGCCTTGGTACGCCGAGGCGCGCGACCTCGCCGACCCCGACTTCTGCCGGCTGGCGACGTACGACGACGTCGCCGGGCTGGGCGCGTGGCGCGACGCGATCGCCGACGCCGACGCGGTGATCGTCGGCTCGTACGTCCCCGACGGGATCGCCGTCGGCGGCTTCGTCCAGCGCCACGCCCGGCGCTGCGCCTTCTACGACATCGACACGCCGGTGACGCTCGCCGCGCTCGACCGCGGCGACTGCGCCTATCTCGCGCCCGAGCAGATCGCCGGCTACGACCTCTATCTGTCGTTCACCGGCGGGCCGACGCTGGCGCTGATCGAGGAGCGCTACGGCTCGCCCGCGGCGCGGGCGCTCTACTGTTCGGTCGACGAGCGCGCCTATGCGCCGCTGGCGGGGGACAAGGCGTGGGACCTGTCGTACCTCGGCACCTACAGCGCCGACCGCCAGCCGACGCTCGAGCGGCTGCTGCTCGAACCGGCACGGCGGCTGCCGCACGCGCGCTTCGCCGTCGCCGGGCCGCAATATCCGGACGACATCGACTGGCCGGCGAACGTGACGCGGATCGAGCATCTGCCGCCGGCCGAGCATGCCGGCTTCTATTCGGCGTCGCGCTATACGTTGAACGTCACCCGCGCCGACATGATCCGCGCCGGCTGGTCGCCGTCGGTGCGGCTGTTCGAGGCGGCCGCGTGCGCGACGCCGGTGATCTCCGACGACTGGCCGGGCCTCGGCGACTTCTTCGTCCCCGGCTACGAGATCCTGCTGGCAGCGACCGCCGACGCCGTCGTCGCGCAGCTGGCCGAGCCGGGCGAGGCGGTCGGGCGCGGGGCGCG
>CAXUEV010000239.1:0-3264 GCA_964250105.1 uncultured Sphingomonadaceae bacterium | reverse complement strand
CTCGAGGAGCGCGGCGCGCGCCACCTGCCGGCGCTCTTCCCGTTCGGCGCCGAGGGCACGACGGCGTGGCTCCACGCCGCCGCGGCCGCCTTCGGCATCGACGAGCTGCATTTCCGCGGCGTCGTCGCCCCCGGCCGCGCCCGCGCCAAGCGCGCCATCGAGCGCCACCGCGAGCGGCTCGACGGCAAGTCGGTGTTCTTCTTCCCCGATTCGCAGCTCGAGGTGCCGCTGGCGCGCTTCCTTGCGAACGAGCTCGGCATGGTCCCGGTCGAGGTCGGCACGCCGTACCTCCACCGCGCGCATCTCGCCGCCGAGCTCGCGGCGCTGCCGTCGGGGACGCAGCTCAGCGAGGGGCAGGACGTCGACCGCCAGCTCGACCGTTGTCGCGCGGCGATGCCCGACATCGCCGTCTGCGGCCTCGGGCTCGCCAACCCGCTCGAACGGCTCGGCATCACGACGAAATGGTCGATCGAGCTGGTCTTCTCGCCGGTCCACGGCTTCGACCAGGCGGGCGACCTCGCCGAGCTGTTCGCCCGGCCGCTCGACCGCCGCGACCGGCTGGCGGTGTAGCGGTGCAGCTGACCGTCTGGACCTACGAGGGGCCGCCGCACGTCGGGGCGATGCGCGTCGCGACGTCGATGACCGGGGTCCATTACGTCCTCCATGCGCCGCAGGGCGACACCTACGCCGACCTGCTGTTCACGATGATCGAGCGGCGCGACGCGCGGCCGCCGGTGACCTACACGACCTTCCAGGCGCGCGACCTCGGCAAGGACACCGCCGAGCTGCTCCAGGGCGCGATCCGCGACGCCTACGACCGCTTCCGCCCCGATGCGATGCTCGTCGGCGCGTCATGCACCGCCGAGCTGATCCAGGACGATCCCGCCGGCCTCGCCAAGGCACTCGCCCTGCCGGTGCCGGTGATCAACCTCGAACTGCCGTCGTACCAGCGCAAGGAGAACTGGGGCGCGGCGGAGACGTTCTACGCGCTGGTGCGGACGCTCGCCGACACCTCGGCGGTACGCGCCCCGCTCGCCGGCCGCCGGCCGCGCGCCAACCTGCTCGGGCCGACCGCGCTCGGCTTCCGCCACCGCGACGACGTCGCCGAGATCGCCCGCCTGCTCGGCCAGCTCGGCGTCGACGTCCACGTCACCGCGCCGCTCGGCGCGTCGCCCGCCGACCTCGCGCGGCTTGGCGAGGCCGACTTCAACATCGTCCTCTACCCCGAGACCGCCGACACCGCCGCGCGCTGGCTCGAGAAGACCTTCGGCCAGCCGAGCGTCCGCACCGTGCCGATCGGCTATGGCGCGACGTGCGACTTCGTCCGCGAGATCGCCGCGCTCACAGGCATCGATGCTGCACCTTTGCTGCGCAGCAATCCGTCGCGCCTGCCATGGTATTCGCGCTCGGTCGATTCGACCTACCTGACCGCCAAGCGCGTCTTCATCTTCGGCGACGCGACGCACGCGGTCGCCGCCGCGCGCGTCGCCGCCGAGGAGATGGGCTTCGAGGTCGTCGGGCTCGGCTGCTACAACCGCGAGTTCGCCCGCGACGTCCGCGACGCCGCCAAGCGCCACGGCATCGAGGCGCTGATCACCGACGACTATCTCGAGGTCGAAGCCGCGATCGCCGCCCTCCAGCCCGAACTCGTCCTCGGCACGCAGATGGAGCGCCACATCGCCAAGCGGCTGCGCATCCCGTGCGCGGTGATCTCGGCCCCGGTCCATGTCCAGGACTTCCCGGCCCGCTACTCGCCGCAGATGGGCTTCGAGGGCGCCAACGTCGTCTTCGACACCTGGGTCCACCCGCTGGTGATGGGGCTCGAGGAGCATCTGCTGGTGATGTTCCGCGACGATTTCGAGTTCAACGACGCCGCCGGCGCGTCGCACCTCGGCACGGCCGAGGCGCCCGCCGCCGAGCCGATCGTCGCCGCCAACGACATCGCCTGGACCGCCGACGCGCAGAAGGAGCTGCAGAAGATCCCCTTCTTCGTCCGCGGCAAGGCACGCCGCAATACCGAGAAGTTCGCCAGCGACCGCGGGCTGGCCGCCATCAACCTCGAGACGCTGTATGACGCCAAGTCGCACTTCGCGCGCTGACCCGGCGGCCGCTGCCCCGGTGCGGGTGGTGATCGTCACGCTCGACAACCATCTGTCGGGTGCCGCCGACCGCGCGCAGGCGACACTGGCGCGCGACTATCCGGGGCTGACGCTCGATTTCCACGCCGCCGCCGACTGGGAGAGCAGCCCCGCCAGCCTCGACCGCTGCCGCGCCGACATCGGCCGCGGCGATATCGTCATCGCGACGATGCTGTTCCTCGACGACCATATCAAGGCGGTGCTGCCCGCGCTCGCCGCGCGTCGCGACGACTGCGACGCGATGGTCGGGGCGATGTGCGGCGCCGAGGTGGTCAAGCTGACACGGCTCGGCGACTATCGCATGGACAAGCCGGCCAAGGGCCCGCTGGCGCTGCTGAAGAAGCTCCGCGGCTCGACCAAGCCGGGCACGTCGAGCTCGGGCTCGGGGCAGATGGCGATGCTCAAGCGCCTGCCGAAGATCCTGCGCTTCATCCCCGGCACGGCGCAGGACGTCCGCGCCTATTTCCTGACGCTGCAATATTGGCTGGCGGGATCGGACGAGAATGTCGCCAACCTGATCCGCAACCTCGTCGACCGCTACGCCGACGGCCCGCGTCGCGCTCTGCGCGGGGCCGCGGTCGTCGCCGCGCCGGCCGACTATCCCGAACTCGGTGTCTACCACCCGCGCCTGCCCGCGCGCATGGCCGAGCGTGTCTCCGACCTGCCGCTGCCCGCCGGCCCGGTCGCCGGCACCGTCGGCCTGCTGATCCTGCGCAGCTACGTCCTCGGCGGCGACACCGGCCATTACGACGGCGTGATCGCCGCCTTCGAGGCGCGCGGCCTGCGCGTCATCCCGGCGTTCGCCGCCGGACTCGATGCGCGGCCGGCGATCGACGCTTTCTTCGTCGCGGGCGGCAAGCCGGTGATCGACGCGATGGTGTCGCTGTCGGGGTTCAGCCTCGTCGGCGGCCCGGCATACAACGACTCGGCCGCCGCCGCGGTGGCGCTCGCCGCGCTCGACGTGCCGTACCTCGCCGCGCATCCGCTCGAATTCCAGACGCTCCAGGCATGGGGGGCGGGCAACCAGGGGCTGCTGCCGCTCGAGGCGACGATGATGGTGGCGATCCCCGAGCTCGACGGCGCGACCGTGCCGACGGTGTTCGGGGGCCGCTCGGACGGGTCGGGC
>CAXUEV010000238.1:0-3267 GCA_964250105.1 uncultured Sphingomonadaceae bacterium | reverse complement strand
TCTGGTTCTCGGGCATGATGTCGACGCCTTCCTTGGCCTCGACCGCCTGGTGCAGCCCCTCCGACCAGCGCCGGCCGTCCATCATCCGGCCGGTGAACTCGTCGATGATGATGACCTTGCCGCCACGGACGATATAATCGGTATCGCGCCGGTAGATCATGTTCGCGCGCAGCGCCTGGTTCAGGTGATGAACCACCTGCGTGTTCTCGAAGTCGTAGAGGTTCTCGCCGTCGAGCATGCCGGCCGCCTCGAAGGCGCGCTCGGCCTTTTCGGTGCCGCCTTCGGTCAGGATCACCTGCTTCTGCTTCTCGTCGACCTCATAGTCCTCGGGCACGAAGGTCTTCACCACCGCGTCGACCTGCATGTACAGTTCGGACTTGTCGTCGGTCGGCCCCGAGATGATCAGCGGCGTCCGCGCCTCGTCGATCAGGACCGAGTCGACCTCGTCGGTGATCGCGAAGTTGAACGGCCGTTGGACCATCTGCTCGCGCGCGTACTTCATGTTGTCGCGGAGATAGTCGAAGCCGAATTCATTGTTGGTCCCGTAGGTGATGTCGGCGGCATAGGCTTCGCGCCGGGTCTCGTCGTCGAGGTTGGGGACGATGATCCCGACCGACAGGCCGAGGAACCTGTAGACCTGCCCCATCCATTCGGCGTCGCGGCTCGCCAGATAGTCGTTGACGGTGACGACGTGGACGCCCTTGCCGTCGAGCGCGTTCAGGTAGCAGGCGAGCGTCGCCACGAGCGTCTTGCCCTCGCCGGTGCGCATCTCGGCGATCTCGCCGCGATGGAGGACGATGCCGCCGATGAGCTGGACGTCGTAGTGACGCTGGCCGAGCGTCCGCTTGGCGGCCTCGCGCACCGTCGCGAACGCCTCGGGCAGCAGGTCGTCGAGCGTCGCCCCGTCGGCGAGCCGGGCGCGGAAGGCCGCCGTCTGGCCGGTCAGCGCCTCGTCCGACAGCGCGGCGACGCTGGGTTCGAAGGCGTTGACCTTGGCGACGAGCGGACCCAGCGACCTGACGTAGCGCTCGTTCGACGAGCCGAAGATGCGCTTCGCGATGCCAGAAAACATGAACGTCCTAACCGAAAACCGGCGCGCTGCGGCGCTCTCCGGGACCGGCGGGACATAGGATTGGCGACCGGCTTAGTCAATTCTGGCACGCCGGCGAAGGGATGTCGCTGGCATCCTTCGCCGCCGCCGCTAAGACCATGGCGGATGCAGACGTCTCCCCTCGCCCGCCCGTTCCCGCCGACGCCGCCCATCGCCGGGGTGAGGATCGGCTGCGCCGCCGCCGGCTACAAGCCGTGGACGCGGAGCGACGTGACGCTGGTCGAGCTTGTCCCGGGAACAACGGTCGCGGGCGTGCTGACCCGGTCCAGGTGCCCGTCGCCCGAGGTCGAGTGGTGCCGCGTCAACCTTGGGCAAGGCTCCGCCAGGGCGCTGGTGGTCAACGCCGGAAACTCGAACGCTTTCAGCGGCTTGTCGGGTCGCGAGGCGAGCCGGGCGCAGGTCGCTAGAGCGGCCCAGCTGGTCGGCTGCGATGCCGCCGAGGTCTTCGTCGCCTCGACCGGCGTGATCGGCGTGCCGCTGCCAGCGGATAAAGCGACCGCCGGCGTCGAGGCGGCCTACACCGGGCTCGGCGCTGCGTCGTTCGAGGATGCGGCGCGCGCGATCGGCACGACCGACACGTTCACCAAGGGCGCGACGGCGACGGCGATGATCGGCGGCGTCAGGGTGACGCTGACCGGGATCGTCAAGGGATCGGGCATGATCGCGCCCGACATGGCGACGATGCTCGGCTTCGTCTTCACCGACGCCGCGGTTTCGGCGGGGCTGCTGCAGGCGCTGCTGTCGGCGGCGGCGGCGGTGACGTTCAACGCGATCACCGTCGACAGCGACACGTCGACCTCCGACACGGTGCTGGCGTTCGCCACGGGGGCGGCGGGGAACGTGCCGCTGGGGGCGGTCACCGATCCGGGGGCCGACGCCTTCGCCGCCGCGCTGAGCGACGTCTGCCGCCAGTTGGCGCAACTCGTTGTGCGCGACGGCGAGGGGGCGACGAAGTTCGTGACGGTGACGGTCGAGGGCGCCGAGGACGACCGGGCGGCGAAGGTCGTGGCGTTGTCGATCGCCAACTCGCCGCTGGTCAAGACCGCGATCGCCGGGGGCGACGCCAATTGGGGCCGCGTCGTCATGGCGGTCGGCAAGGCCGGGGAAGCCGCCGACCGCGATCGGCTCGACATCAGCTTCGGCGCGACGGTGGTTGCGACGCAGGGGGCGGTGGTCGCGGGGTATGACGAGGCGCCGGTGGCGGCGCATCTGGGGGGGAGCGAAATCGAGATCGGGGTCGACCTGCACCTCGGGCCGGGGCGGGCGCGGGTGTGGACGTGCGACCTAACGCACGGATATATCAGCATCAACGGCGAGTATCGGACGTAATGTTCCACGTGGAACATTATCCTACGGCGTGAGACCCCGCGGCACGGTCGCGGCACGATCCCGCGACTCGTCGTGGCGCGACCGCAGGCCGCGGGCGGAACGCCGCTGGCTCGCTCAGGCCAGTTCGCCGACGAGCCAGCTCTTGAGCTGCGACTTGGGCGCCGCGCCGACCTTGGTCGCGTGCGGCTTGCCGTCCTTGAACAGGATCATCGTCGGGATGCCGCGGACGCCGTAGCGGGTCGGCGCGTCGGGGTTGTCGTCGATGTTGAGCTTGACGATGTCGACGTCGCCGCCGAGCTCGTCGGCGAGCTCCTCGAGCGCCGGGCCGATCTGGCGGCACGGGCCGCACCATTCGGCCCAGAAGTCGACGAGCACCGGCCGCGACGACCGGATGACGTCGCCTTCGAACGAGGCGTCGGTAACGTGCTTGGCGGCCATGTCGATCATCCTTGTCTGTTGGAACCGGAAATAGTCGCGCCCAGCTCGGCAATCAACCGGGCGGGCAGTTCGATCAGCGTCGCGTCGTGGGTGTAGAGCAGCGCCGCCGACACCGCGCGCCCGGGGAAGATCCGTTCGAGCGCGGCGACATAGGCCGCCATCTGGCGCAGGTGGTAGGGCGCGACCGACGCCGCGTCGGCGGGGACGGCGGCGCCGGTCTTGAAGTCGATCAGGCGGACGCGGTGCGGCTCGACGAGCAGCCGGTCGACCTTGCCGGCGATGACGACGTCGCCGACGGTGGCGGCGATCGGCGCCTCGGCGAGCGCGTCGGGGCCGAACAGGCCGGCGAAGGCGGGGGCGGCGATGATGCCGAGCGCGGTCGCCGCGAG
>CAXUEV010000237.1:0-3289 GCA_964250105.1 uncultured Sphingomonadaceae bacterium | reverse complement strand
GGGGCCTGCTCGCCGGCCTGCTGCTCGGCGCGGCGATCGTCGCCGTCTTCCGCGCGCCGCTGGCGGCGCTGCTGCTGCGCGGACCCGATCCGGTCGCCATCGCCGACGTGTCGCTGAACGCGGTCCAGGCGCAGAACCGGCTGACCGCCTTCGCCGCGCGCTTCACCGTCGCGGTGACGTCGGAGCAGACCCGGCTCGGCGTGCTCCACGCGCGCAAGACGCTGATCGTCCCCGGCACGGTGCGCTACGAACTCGACTGGCGGCAGCTGACCCGCGACGATCTCGCTTGGGACGCCCCGACGCGGACGCTGACGGTGACGATCCCGCGGCCGGTCATCGCCGGTCCCGAGATCGACCTGCGCCGCATCCGCGAGTTCAAGGACGGCGCGCTGCTGCTGGCGCTGACCGATGCCGAGGCGGCGCTCGACACCGCCAACCGCGCCCGCGTCCAGACGGCGATGCTCGACGAGGCGCGGGCACCGGTGCTGATGACGCTGGCGAGCGACGCCACCCGTGCCGCGGTCGAGCGGACCTTCAAGCTGCCGCTGGCCGCCGCCGGGCTCGATGCCGCGGTCGTCGTCCGGTTCAAATGAGGACGCGACGATGGATGCCCGCCTGAACCTGTTCGGCAATGCCGTCCCCCCCGGCGTCGACCTGCGCGCCGAGATCGCGCGGCTGCGCCGGGAGCGCAACGCCGTCATCCTCGCGCATTACTATCAGGACCCGGTGCTCCAAGACCTCGCCGACTTCGTCGGCGACAGCCTCGACCTCAGCCGCAAGGCGGCGGCGACCGACGCCGACGTCATCGCCTTCTGCGGGGTCAGGTTCATGGCCGAGGTGGCGAAGATATTGTCGCCCGCCAAGACCGTCGTCGTGCCCGACCTCAGCGCCGGGTGCAGCCTCGAGGATTCGTGCCCGCCCGACGAGTTCGGCGCCTTCCGCGCGGCGCACCCCGACCATATCAGCCTGACCTACATCAACTGCTCGGCGGCGGTGAAGGCGCACAGCGACATCATCGTCACCTCGTCGTCGGCCGAGAAGATCATCAACCAGCTGCCCGCCGACCAGAAGATCCTGTTCGCCCCCGACAAGCATCTCGGCGCGTGGCTCAACCGCAAGACCGGGCGCGACATGCTGCTGTGGGACGGGACGTGCATCGTCCACGAGAAATTCTCGGTGACCGAGCTGCTCAAGCTCAAGGCGCAGCATCCGGCGGCGCCGGTGCTGGCGCATCCCGAATGCCCGGCGGCGATCCTCGACCTCGCGCATTATGTCGGTGCGACGAGCGGCATCCTCGACTATGCGCTCAACTCGCCCGAGCCGGTGGTGATCGTCGCCACCGAGCCCAACATCATCCACCAGATGCAGCTGAAGGCACCGCACAAGCTCTTCATCGGCGCGCCCGGCGCCGACGGCAATTGCGGCTGCAACATGTGCCCGTTCATGGCGATGAACACGCTCGAGAAGCTCTACCTGTGCCTGCGCGACCTGCAACCGGTGATCGAAGTGCCCGAGGCGGTCCGCGTGCACGCCAAACTGCCGCTCGACCGCATGCTCGAGATGGCGGGCAACGTCAGCCCGGTGCGGGTGCGGGGGGATTAGGCCGGCACGACGACGTCGATGCCGAGGGCGCGGGCCGCGCGGACCAGCGGCTTGTCGAACGTCGCCAGCGTCAGTTTCAAGCGTTCGCACATGGCGAGATGAATCGCATCGAGCATACGCAGATGAAGATCGAAGCGGCGGACGAATTCGGCAGCAAGAGCGATATCGACGGATTCGATCGTCGCCGAGGCGCATTCTTCATTACGCCACACATCGATATGGACGAGGACGGTTTCGGCAAGGGTCCGTGCGAGGCCGCCCATCCGCCACCGTCGCGCGATTGCGGAAGCAACCTCGCCCGCAGCGAAATCGCTGACGACCGGCAGGTCGTCGAATGTCAGGAAGAAATTCTGGACGACAGGAGTCGCACTTTCGACGAGCCAATTCGGGACGATCACGCTCGCATCAAGGTACACATTCACCAAGGCGTCTCGTCGTACATGTCCCTGAGCAATTGCGCGGTCGAGGTCGTCATCGGCGGCAGGGACTCGCGCAGCGCCCGAATTCTATCCTGCGACGCCAGCCACTTCTCGCGGTCGAACACCGTCTTCGCCCGCACCTCCGCCACCACCTTGCCGTGGCGGGTGATGATGACCTCCTCGCCGGCGATGGCGCGGTCGATGAGGCGGGGCAACGTGTTCTTGGCTTCGGCGACGCTGTAGCTCGGCATGACACGTCATACTGTTATGGTCGGAAGAATAGCCATAAACTCCTGGTGTCATCGAGGCTATGTCGATGATTGCCTCGACCGGCTTGGTCGATTACACGAATGGCGTCATGGGCCCCGAGAAACTCACGCGTAATTCGTCGACCGGCCGGATCGGCGTAATCGGCAAGGACACGAAATTGCCCGCGACGTTCAAGGTCTCGCTGGCGAACGGCCGATCGATCTCGGTCGTCCGTCGCGACATCATGGACAGCGCTCTCGGACGCGGGACCAAGAAGTAATTGGCGCCGATAGTTGCCGAGCCCGCGCGACATAGTCTGGCGTTCGAGCGACTGGTCGAAGACGATGACGATGTAGTCGGGCTGCTCGCCTACGCCTTGTTCAAACGATCCATTCGTGAGGCGGCTCAGCGTGGCGAGGTGGTAACCGGAGTCGGTCGAGACCCGTCGCCGACAGTCATCACGACCTATCGTCATGCCGCCGAAAGCATCATCGGCGAGACCGTCGGGCGGGCGCTCAACGACAATCTCGCCGAATTGCAGCAGTCGGCGGCGATCGACGCGATAGCGGCGGCTGCAGCGGAACTGAAATCGCATATCGATTCGCGGACGGATTTCCGTTCCGCGTTGTTGACCAATGTCGCCGCGTGGATCGTGACACTGGCGATAACGGTGCTGATCGTCTGGTTGCTTGGCGCACCCGACCCTGCTCGGGTTATCGCCGATCAGACGCGAGACCTCGCGCAGACGGTCCGGCCCGGGCCGCGGTGATGTCGTGACGTTCGACCTTGCCGCCTTCGTCGCCGCGACGCTCGCCGAGGACCTCGGCGTCGGCGGCGACGTCACGTCGGCAGCGGTGATTCCGGCGGGGGCACGGCTGACGGCGGTGATGGCGAGCCGCGACGATGTCGTCGTCGCCGGGCTGCCGCTGGCGGCGGCGTTCTTCCGCGCGCTCGATCCCGACGTGGCGATCGATACGCTCGTCGACGAGGGCGCGCGCGTCGCGGCCGGCACTGCCGTC
>CAXUEV010000236.1:0-3293 GCA_964250105.1 uncultured Sphingomonadaceae bacterium | reverse complement strand
GTCGCCACCAGCGCCTTGACGAAGGCCGTCGCCTCGTCGGACTTGGCTTCGGGCGGCGATTTGCCTTTGGTCATGTGCAGAACCCGCAATCGAACAGCGCGCGCTTGAGGTTGATGCCGGTCGCGGCCTTGACCAGCCGGTGGCTGCTGCGCCGGCGGGGATGGACCAGCGCGACATCGGCCGCACCGTGGCCGGCATAGTCGACGCGGCCGCGGCGGAACAGGTCGTCGACGAAGTCGCGCGCCGCCTCGCTGCCGCTCGGCGGGGCGATCGACTCGCTCGCCACCATCGCCATCGCCGCGAACGGGCGCGCCTGCGCCGCCGCCTTGACGATCACCGGCTCGTCGAGGCCGTAATGCTCGGCCGACAGCGCCATCGCCGGCAGCGCCTGGGTCGCCACCGTCTTCGCCGACTCGGTCGCGGCGGCGGCGAAGCGGTGGAGCCCCGCCGCCGAGTGGAGCGACAGGATCGCCCGCCGGACGAACACGCCCTTGATCAGCGCCGGATAGGCCGGGTCGATCGCGGCCGACACCTGGACCATGCTGGCGGCGACCTGCGAGTACCAGTTCGACACGACCGCGGCCTGCTGCACGCCGCGGACGACGATGCGGCCGAGGTCGTCGCCGGCGGCGAGCAGCTGGTCGGCGGTCGGCGCGGCGGCACCGGCCTTGGCGGCGAGGATCGCGGCGAGGATCTCGAACGCGGCGCCGGTGAACAGCCGCGAGAAGCTGTGCGGCTCCGACGACAGCTGGGCCGCCGGCGCGCTCGCCGGCAGCTTGGCCGGGGCCTGGTACGAGAAGCTGTTGACCGCGTTGCGCAGGCAGTCGCGGTCGACGGCGTCGGGCGCCTGGGCGCGGATCGCGGCACCCAGTTGCTCGGCGAGCCGCGACAGCCGCGAGCTGCGGTAGAGGCGGCCGTTGGTGTCGGCGAGGATCGCGGTGCGCAGCGACGGCAGCTGGAGCGCCGACAGGATCGCGCTGATATCGGCGAACGCCTCGTGGAAGGCGGCGACCTCCTGCGAGGCGGCGTCCCACAGCTGCGGCTTGATCGAGTCGAGGATCGCGTGCCCCATCTCGTGGCAGACGACGTCGGGGCTCTCGCCCGAATAGACGGTGTCGCCGTCGGCGCCGGGCCCGTGGAAGAAGTTGAGCGCGGCGCGGTCGTAATAGGCGTTGAGGTCCTGCCCCGCATCGAGCAACACCGTCAGCCGCGGACCGACCTGCCACTTGGTCAGCGGCACGATGCGCGCCCAGAAGTCGGCGCCGCGGCGGAGCGCCTCGACCGCGGTCCAGTAGCGGAATTCGGGCGTGCCGACGGCGTAAACCGCAGCCGGCGGCGCCTTGCCGGCGATCCTGAAGGCGAGCGGCGCCTGGGCGAGCTGCGGCACCGGCCGCGGCGCATGGACGCCGGCGGCGGGATCGTCCTCCCACGCGTCGATCGTCGCCGCATGGGTCTTGGGCGGCTTGGCAGGCTTCGCCTTCTTGGCCGACACCGGAGTTTTCGCCTTGGCCATCCCCTGCCCTCCTCGCTTCACGATGTGCTTTTTATCACAATCCCCGGTGTCGGTGCATCAGCCCAGTTCGAGCTGGCGCTGCTGGTGCGACAGCCGCCATTCGCCGAGGTCGGCGAGCATCGCGCGGGCGGCGGCCTCGGCGCCGTCGGCGGCGCGCGACAGGCCGATGCCGGGAACCTCGAGCGCGGCGACGATCGCGGCGAGATGGTCGGCGGTGACGAGCGAGCGCGCCGCGGTGCCGGCGAAGTCGCCCTGTACGCGGATGCCGAAGAAGGCGGTGCCGATCGCCGGCAGGCCGGCCGACAGCGCGACGAAGGCCGCGGCATGGCGCGCGGTCCAGTCGTGCGAGACGAGATAGGCGACGATGAACGCGGCACAGCTGAGACACGACAGCGCGAACAGGATCGTGCCCCAGCTGTGCAGCCGGTGGTCGAGATGGCTGATCGCCGCCGCGCTGGCGCGATGATAGGCGATCTGCGGCTGGATATCCTCGGCGACGACGAACCCCGTCAGCCCGGTGACGTCGGTGTCGAGCCGCCCGCTGGGGATGCCGACGCTGCGCCAGATGCCGGCGGCGTACCAGTCGACCCAGCTGCGCGTGCCGCGCGAGGCGGCGCCGAGATCGGGCTGGGCGAGCCCGATCAGCGTCAGCCCGCGCATCGGCCGCAGCCGTTCGGCGAGCTGGCGGTAGTCGAGCCAGCGCCGGTGCCAGTTGCGCGCGATGCCGACGCGGGTGTTGACGACGAAGCCGCCGATCGCCGCCAGTTCGGCGAAGGCGAGCCACAGCTTGATCCCTGGCGTCAGCAGTCCCGACAGCCCGAGCAGCACCGCGACCGCGCCGAGGACGAAGTTGAAGACATGGCCGCTGCGGTAGGTCTGGGCATAATGCGCCGCCAGCCGGTCGCTCCACGCATAGGCCTGCTCGACGCGGTCGAGCGGCAGGTCGCCGACCAGCCGCGTCGCCTGGCTGCGGAACGGCGCCCATTCGGCGCGCGTATCGGCGAGATACGGCGCGACCCACGGTGCGAAGCCGCGTAGCGGCCGCGCGCCGGTCGCCGCCTGCAGCAGCGTATATTCGAGCCGCGGACGGAAGCGGCGCTGGTGCTCGGCGTAGAAATTGGCGAGATGCTCGCGGGCGAGGCTGTCGTCCGGCGGCCCGAGGCGTTCGCGCAGCAGCCGGTCGAGCCCGTCGGCGTCGATCCCGCGGGCGACAAAATCCTCGAAACGCGAATGCGCGAGGTGCGGATCGTGCGCGCTCCAGATGATCTGCGGCGGCAGCGCCGGATCGAGCGGCAGGTGGATCACCGGCACGCCGCGGCGGACGGCGAGCTCGACGACCTCGGCGGTGCCGCCCTTGCCGCGCGCCGGCAGCCCGTCCCAGACGGCGACGAGGACGTCGCAGTGGGCGATCGTCGCCCGCCCGGCGAGCGCATAGGCCGAGCGCTCCTCGGCGCGCTGGCACGGCAGTTCGAGGACGCGGGCGGCGCGCGCGAGAAGCGCCTCGAACCGCGCCAGCGCCGCCGCGCTCTCGAAGTCGACGGCGTAATGCGCGCGCTGGAACGGCAGCGTCGCGTGGAGCTCGAAGCCGAGGTCGAGCGACACCTCCGCCGCCATCTGGTCGGCCCCCTCGGCGAGCGGGCAGATCAGCCGCGGCGGCAGCGGCTGCGCGGCGAACGCGGTCGGCTCGGTGGCGTGCAGGCGCAGCGCGGCATCGCGCAGGCCGGCGAAGACCGTGCGCAGCCGCTCGCGGAGCAGCTCAGCGTCGAACTGCGCGAGGACC
>CAXUEV010000235.1:0-3297 GCA_964250105.1 uncultured Sphingomonadaceae bacterium | reverse complement strand
CGGCGGCTTGAAGTCCGGCCCGACCGCGCACGCCCCGAGGGCGAGCGCGAGGGCGAGCGCGACCGGCCTCATTCGGCGGCTCCGGGAACCGGCGCGGGCTTGCCGGCGTCATGCCGCGGCTTCGGCAGCTTCGACGTCACCCAGCTGGCGATGACGTAGAACACGGGCGTGAACAACAGGCCGAACAGCGTCACGCCGAGCATACCGAAGAACACCGCGGTGCCGAGCGCCTGGCGCATCTCGGCGCCGGGGCCGGAGGCGATGACCAGCGGCACGACGCCGAGGATGAAGGCGAAGCTCGTCATCAGGATCGGCCGCAGCCGGGTCCGCGCCGCGCTCTCGGCCGCCTGCCAGCGGTCCTCGCCGCGGTCCTCCGCCTGGCGGGCGAACTCGACGATCAGGATCGCGTTCTTCGCCGCCAGCCCGACGAGCACGACGAGCCCGATCTGCGTCAGGATGTTGTTGTCGAACCCGCGCAGGTTGACGCCGAGGATCGCCGCCAGCAGGCACATCGGCACGATCAGGATGACCGCGAACGGCAGCACGATCGATTCGTACTGCGCCGCGAGCAGCAGGTAGACGAACACCACCGCCAACGCGAACACCAGCGCCGCGGTATTACCCTGCGTCTTCTCCTGATAGGCGAGCTCGGTCCATTCGTAGCCGAAGCCCGACGGCAGGACCTTGGCGGCGAGGTCCTCCATCGCCGACAGCGCCTGCCCCGACGAGAAGCCGGGCAGCCGGTCGCCCTGCAGCTCGGCCGACGGATACAGGTCGTGGCGGACGACGCGATACGGTCCGGCGTCGTCGCGCAGCGTCGCCACCGAGCCGATCGGCACCATCGCCCCCGACGCCGACCGCGTCTTCAGGTTGACGATGTCCGACGGCGCGTGGCGGAACGGCGCGTCGGCCTGCGCGGTGACGCGGTAGGTGCGCCCGAACAGGTTGAAGTCGTTGATATAGGTCGAGCCGAGATAGGTCTGGAGGGTCGAGAACACGCTCTCGGGGGCGACGCCGAGCTGCTGCGCCTTCTCGCGGTCGATATCGGCGTAGATGCGCGGCGTGCCGGTGTTGAACAGGCTGAAGACGCTGGTCAGCCCCTCGGTCTTGTTGGCCTCGATCATCATCGCCATCGTCGCCGCCTCGAGCGCCTTCGGCCCGGCGTTGGCGCGGTCCTGGACCATCATCTTGAAGCCGCCGCCGGTGCCGATGCCGCGGACCGGCGGCGGCGCGATGACGAGGACGTTGGCCTCGTCGATCGAGGCGAAGCGCTGGCGGATCTCGGCGAGGATCGAATCGCCGGTCTCGTTATTCTTGCTGCGGACGTCGAAATCGTCGAGCGCGAGGAACATCGTCGCCGCGTTCGGCGCGTTCGAGAAGCTCGCACCGTCGAGGCCGGCGACGGCGACGATATGGCTGACGCCCTTGACCTTGAGGCCGCTCTCGACCGACGCGCGCAGGACCGCGTCGGTCCGTTCGAGCGTCGAACCGGGCGGCATCTGGATCACCCCGATCAGGAACCCCTGGTCCTGCGCCGGGATGAACCCCCCCGGCGTCGCGGCGAAGCGCCAGCCGGCGACCCCGATCAGGACGACATAGGCGACGAGGACGATGCCGATCGACCGGACCGTCCGCGCGGTCAGCCGGCCGTAGCGGTCCGACAGCCACTCGAAGCCGCGGTTGAACGCGTTGGCGGCGCGCTGCACCGGCGCCAGCAGGCCGCGCGGCTCGTGGGCGTCGTCCATGTGCGGCTTGAACAGCAGCGCCGCCAGCGCCGGCGACAGCGTCAGCGAGACGAGGCACGAGATCAGCGTCGCCGACGCGATCGTCAGCGCGAACTGCTTGTAGAACTGCCCCGAGATGCCGCTGATGAAGGCGGTCGGGATGAACACCGCGCACAAGGTCAGCGCGATCGCGATCAGCGCGCCGCCGACCTCGTCCATCGTGATGAAGGCGGCGTCGTGCGGGCTGTGCCCGTTGCGCAGCTCGCGTTCGACGTTCTCGACGACGACGATCGCGTCGTCGACGACGATGCCGATCGCCAGCACCAGCCCGAACAGCGACAGGTTGTTGAGCGAGTAGCCGAACACCGCCATGATGCCGAACGTGCCGATCAGCGACACCGGGATCGCCAGCACCGGGATGATCGCCGCGCGCCACGTCTGGAGGAACACCAGCACGACGAGGACGACGAGCACGACCGCCTCGATCAGCGTGTGCTGGACGCTGGTGATCGACTGCTGGACGTAGGTCGTGGGGTTGTACGGGATGCTGTAGGCGACGCCCGGCGGAAAGTCCTTCTTCGCCTCCTCCATCGTCCTGACGATCGCATCCGCCGTCGCCAGCGCGTTCGATCCGGGCAGCTGGCTGATGCCGAGGCCGACGCCGCTGGCGCCGTTGACGTAGAAGTTGGTGCGATAGTCCTGCGCCCCGACCTCGATCCGGGCGACGTCGCTGACCCGCGTCAGCGCCCCCGCGGCGTCGGCCTTGATGACGACGTCGCCGAACTGCTGCGGCGTCGTCAGCCGGCCCTGCGTCTGGACGCTGAGCTCGAAGCCCGATCCGCCCTTGGCGAACGGCGGCGCGCCGACCGCGCCGCCCGCCACCTGGACGTTCTGCGCGCGGAGCGCGTCGACGATCTCGGCGGCGTTGAGGTTGCGCGACGCCGCCTTCTCGGGATCGATCCAGATGCGCATCGCATAGTCGCGCGCGCCGAGCACGTTGATGCCGCCGATGCCCTGGAGCCGCAGCAGCTTGTCGCGGATCTGCAGCGTCGCGTAGTTCGACAGATATTGCGCGTCGTGGCTGCGGTCGGGCGACGACAGGAACACCACCAGCAGCAGGTCGGGCGTGTTTTTGCGCGTCGTCACGCCGAGCGTCTGCACCGCCTGCGGCAGCCGCGGCAGCGCCGACGACACGCGGTTCTGCACCAGCACCTGCGCCGTATCGAGGTTGGTGCCGAGCTTGAACACGACGTTGACCGTCACCTGGCCGTCGCCGGTCGACGACGAGGTGATGTACAGCATGTTCTCGACGCCGTTGATCTCCTGCTCGAGCGGCGCGGCGACGGTGTCGGCGAGCACCTCGGCCGAGGCGCCGGGATACGAGGCGGTGACCGCGATCGTCGGCGGCGCGATCTCGGGGTACTGGGCGACCGGCAGCGACGGATAGGCGAAGATGCCGAGCAGCACGATCAGGACCGAGATCACCCCGGCGAAGATCGGCCGGTTGATGAAGAAGTGCGAGAAGCGCATCTAGCGGCCGGCCGCCGCCGCGGTGGTGGCGGACGTCGCCGGC
>CAXUEV010000234.1:0-3313 GCA_964250105.1 uncultured Sphingomonadaceae bacterium | reverse complement strand
GCCTGCGGGGTCGGCGAGGCGAGCAGCGCGAGGCGCGGGCTCATCCGCCGGTGACGCTCATGTGGCGCGCCGGGCCGGCGACGGCGAAGTCGTGGCCCCACGGCTTGCGCGACACCGCCGCGTCGATCGCCGCGTCGAGCGCGGCATCGTCGCGGGACGCGCGCAGCACGGCGCGCAGGTCGGCGGCGTCATCCTGTCCCAGGCACAGATAGAGGATGCCGGTCGCGGTCAGCCGGACGCGGTTGCAGCCGGCGCAGAAATCATGCGTCAGCGGCGTGATGAAGCCGAGCCGCTGGCCGGTCTCGGCGACGCGGACGTAGCGCGCCGGGCCGCCGGTCGCGTCGGGCAGGTCGACCAGCGTCATCCGCGTGGCGAGGTCGCGGCGGACGGCGGCGAGCGACAGGGTGGTGCGGTCGCCGTCGACCGCGCCCATCGGCATCGCCTCGATCAGGACGAGGTCGTGGCCTTCGGCGGCGCACCAGCGCAACATGGCGTCGATCTCGCCGTCGTTGACGCCGTCGAGCACGACCATGTTGATCCGGACGGCGAGCCCGGCGTCGCGGGCGGCGGCGATGCCGTCGAGCACCTTCGCCAGCTGTCCCCAGCGCGTCACCTGCGCGAATTTCACGGGATCGAGCGTGTCGAGGCTGACGTTGATGCGGCGCATGCCGGCGGCGTGGAGGTCGGCGGCGAAGCGGCGGAGCTGCGCACCGTTGGTCGTCATCGTCAGCTCGTCGAGGGCGCCGGTGGCGAGGTGGCGGCCGAGGGCGTGGACGAGGCCGACGATGCCGTGGCGGACGAGCGGCTCGCCGCCGGTCAGGCGGAGCTTGCGGGTGCCGCGGCGGACGAAGGCCGACGCCAGCCGGTCGATCTCGTCGAGGCTGAGGACCTCGGCCTTGGGCCGGAAGGTCATCGTCTCGGCCATGCAATAGACGCAGCGGAAGTCGCAGCGGTCGGTCACCGACACGCGCAAGTAGTTGATCGTGCGGCCGAAACGGTCGACGAGCGGCTTGGCGGGAAGCTCGAGAAGGTCGTCGTCCATGCGCCAGAGATGGGGGCTGCCGGCGGTGAAGTCCACCCGCGTCAGGGGAGGGTCGCCGAGGCGGGAGGCTCGGCTTTGAGCGAGGCGGCGACGGTGTCGGCGGCGGCGAGGACGCGGAGGAGATTTCCTCCAGCCAGTTTCGCCAGATCGGCGTCGCTCCAGCCGCGGCGGGCGAGCTCGGCGAACAGCCGCGGATACCCATCAACCCCTTCCAAACCTTCGACATTCCGGTCGATGCCGTCGAGGTCGCCGCCGAGGCCGACGTGGTCGGGGCCGGCGGTGCGGGCGATATGGTCGATGTGGTCGGCGACTTGCGCCAGCGTCACGACCGGGCGGGGATGCTTGTCTTCCCAGGCACTTAGCGCGAGCTTGGCACGGTCGGGCTGGCCGATGTAGAGCCCGCCGTAGGGCGGCGCGTTGGTCCGCGCGACTTCCGCGGCACGGTCCGCGACCCAGTCGCGGTACTTGCCCGAGATATAGCCGGGATAGAAGTTGACCATCACCAGTCCGCCATTGGCACGGACCAGCGCGAGGACGTCGTCGGGCACGTTGCGCGGATGGTCGAGGATCGCGCGCGCGTTCGAGTGCGAGAAGATGACCGGCGCGCGGCTGGCGGCGATCGCCGCGCGCATCGTCGCCGGGGCGACGTGGGAGAGGTCGACGAGCATCCCCAGCCGGTTCATCTCGCGGACGACGGCGACGCCGAACGGGGTCAGCCCGCCGACGCGCGGGTCGTCGGTCGCCGAATCGGCCCAGGCGATGTTCGCCGTGTGCGTCAGCGTCATGTAGCGGACGCCGAGCGCGCGGTACCGGCGCAGCACGGCGAGCGAATTGTCGATCTGGTGGCCGCCCTCGACGCCGATCAGCGACGCGGTCCGCCCCGAGCGCTCGATCCGGCGGATGTCGGCGGCGGTCGTCGCCGGCGCCAGCCGGTCGGGGTAGCGCGCGACCATGCGGTCGACGAGGTCGATCTGCTCGAGCGTCGTCGCCACCGCCGCCGGGCCGGTGATCGTCGCCGGGATCCACACCGACCAGAACTGCGCCCCGACATGGCCGGCGCGGAGCCGCGGCAGGTCGGTCATCAGCGGCGTGGCGAGATGGGCGGTGTCGCGGCGCAGGTCGATCCCCGCCTGCGCCGGGCCGTACGCCTCGCGCAGCGCCCAGGGCAGGTCGTTGTGGCCGTCGATCACCGGCGACCGTGTCAGCATGCGCTCGATCCGCGCGGCGAGCGCGGCGTCGGTGGTCTGCGCCGCGGCAGGCGTGGCGGCGGCGAGCAGGGCGAGGACGAGGCGGCGCATCCGCTAGAGTTCGCGGACCAAGGTCCGGACGACGCCGATCCACGCCGCGTCGCCGATGACGAGCTGGCGTGCGCCGGGGGCGAGCGGCAGCAGCTGCAGCTTCTTGGCGTCGGAGCCGACCAGCCGGCCGAAGGCGAAGCGGCTCGCCGGGCGCGGCACGAGCACGTCGCGGTTGAGCGCGCTGGCGAAGTCCTTCGGCGCGAGCTTCTCGAGCCAGACCGAATCGCCGTTGCGATAGTCGCCCTGCGCCACTTCGACGGTCATGCCGACGAAGCTGCCGAGCGGGACCGGCGGCAGCAGCGCGGTGGCGCGCTTGGGTGCGACCGCGCCTTCGGCGGTCAGCAGCGCCGCGACCGGCACGTCGATGCGGTCGGGCAGGGTGACGAGCTCGGCGGCGGCGACCCCGAGGGCGGCGGCGATGCGGTTGAGCCAGCTGACCGACACCGTCCGCATGCCGGTCTCGAGCCGGCCGATCGTCTGCGCCGTCGTCGGCGGCACGCAGGCGGCGGCGACCTGGTGGAGGGTCATGCGCTTGGCCTTGCGGACCTCACGGATACGAGTGATCAAGATGCGCCCTCCTGAACCGTTGAGGTTTCCTCTGTCCTACAGATGTGCGCTTGTGGCAAGCCCCGAGTCGCCTCAACCGGGAGAACCGCCATGGCCAGGACCGCCTCCAGAACCATCCGTCGTCAAGCCGCCCCGTCGCGCCCCGACCTGCCCGAGCCCGGCGCCAACCGGCTCTACGCCGAGGCGCGGCTGGCGCCGTCGGGGGTGGTCGACCGCGCGCGGGTGACGGTCAACCTCGCCGAATCGCCGCTCGGCTGGCTCGTCCGCCGCGGCATGGTCAGCGCCCGCCAGTTCGAGGCCGGCGAGCGGCTGCGCGGCGACTTCACCCGCGCCCAGCTCGCGCCCAGGACGACGATGTCGTGGGACGCCGGGCCGGCGGCGCGCGGCCCGCGCGGCGCGCCGGGCG
>CAXUEV010000233.1:0-3317 GCA_964250105.1 uncultured Sphingomonadaceae bacterium | reverse complement strand
CCGCACGAAGCCATGTTCACACCGGACGGCAAGGAGGTCTGGGTCACGGTCCGCGGGGAAGATTACGTTCAGGTGCTCGACGGCAAGACCTTCCAGCCGAAGCTGCGCATCCCGGTGCCCAACGGCCCGGGCATGACGATCTTCTCGCCAGACAACCAGTACGGCTACGTGTGCTCGAGCTTCAGCCCGGAGACCGTCGTCGTCTCGGTGAAGTCGCATCGCATCGTCGGCAAGGTGGCGCAGCCGTCGCCGTTCTGTCCCGACATTGCAGCCACGCCCGACGGCAGGCAGGTCTGGCAGACCCTGAAGGACGTCGGCAAGACGCAGGTCTTCAACGCGAAGCCGCCGTTCAACGTCATCGCCGTCATCGATACCGGGCCGATCACCAACCACGTCAACATCGCCCGCACGCCGAAGGGACAGTTCGCCTATGTCACGGTGGGTGGCCTCAACGCCGTCAAGGTCTTCACCACGGACGATTCGCCGAAGCTCGTCGCCACCATCCCGACGGGTGAATTGCCGCACGGGCTCTGGCCGTCCGGTGACGGCTCGCTGGTGGCGGTGGGCCTCGAAAACGCGAACGGCGTGGCCTTCATCGACACGGCCACCAACACCGTCAAGACGACGATCGCCAGCGGACAGGCGCCGCAGGGCATGGTCTACATCTCGAACGCGGTTCCCGAAGGCGATGGCACTTCGAATCTCGTCCCGCTCGGCCAGGCCGGTGAGGCCGGGCATCTGTCGCTGGGAACGATCGGCAAGACCGACGTGCTCACGACCGCGACCGTCAACAACCAGGGGCTCGTCGACATCGTTCAGGCGGCCGTCACGGGGGTCGAGCCGAAGAAGAGCTACTTCCTCGCGACGGCGGCGCAAGCCGATGGATCGGGTGTCCTGCTGCCGATCGCGAAATTCATGTCGAATCCCTCAGGGGCGCAGATCGTCGACGCCGTCGGCTCGCTCCGCGCGACGCTGGCGTCGGGCGACGGGGCGACGCGACGCTATCTCGTCGTCGCGATGGACGACGGAGGCAAGCCGGGCAAGGTGCTGCAGGTCTCGCGCTGAGCTGCGACGACCGGGCCGTGGTCATGCACATGTCCACGGCTTGTCCAACAGCGCTGAACCGTATCCCGACTGATTCAGCGCAAGTGGCAACGCGCGTCGTCAGATCACCGCGAAGCGCGTGCGCTCGTCCGTCTTCCTTTCCTGCTCGGGCAGGACCAACCCGGTGCCATCGGACAGGCAAGGCGAAACGAACAGCTCGCCACTGTAGATGCCCTTCAGCGTGCGCGACGTGACAGTGACCCAGAATCCCGCGAGCACGCAGACAAACAGTCCTCCCAAGGCCGTGAACATCGCCACTCCGGTCATGCGGCCGAGTGCGAGGGTCGCCACCGAGAACACCCCGATCGGAAAGGTGAAGGCCCACCATCCCATGTTGAAGGGCAGACCCTCGCGCACGTAGCGCAGGGTGATCAGCACCGCGAGGACGAGCCACCACATGCCATAGCCCCAGAGGATGGATGCACCGGCGATCCCTGCTCCATGCGCGGCCGCGCCGACGGCGCTCATCGGCCCGTCCGCCAGGATGCGCTGCGCCTGTTCGCCGAGCAGCAGGAGGCCGAGTGCACCCGTGCCAATCGGCCCGAGCGAGAGCCAGCTCGACACCGCCATGTCGCGTTTCGGCAGCTTGTGCAGGACCATGCGCAGGAAGAGGATCACCAGGATGCCCATCGCGGGCAGCACCGACGTGCCCCACAGAACGTAGCTGACGAACAGGATCGTCGTCGCGTGCGCGCCCGGCGCGAGCGATCCGATCAGCAGACCGCCCGACGCCGCCGTCACTTCGGCGGCAACGATCGGCAGCAGCCACACCGCGGTCATGTCCTGCAGGCTGTGATCCTGGCGCGTGAACATCAGGTACGGAACGAGCCACGCGCAGGCCAGCGCCAGCGCGACATCGATCCACCAGAGCGCCGATGCAATGCTCACCGCGTGCTCGCCCCAGTACCCGGTGCCGAACGCGAGGAAGCCGTTGATGATCGTCGCGAGACCCATCGGGATCGCGCCGAAGAACATGCACATCACGCTGTGCTGGAAGATGTTCTTCGCGCCGTCGAAGAAGAACAGCCAGCGCGCCGCGTACATCAGCGAACACAGCGCGAACAGGAAGATGTTGAAGAACCACAGCCCGTGCGCGAGCGTCTTCAGCCCCGGCACGTCGGCGGGGAACTGGTTCAGCGCCAGCGCGAGGATGCCGGTGCCCATCGTCGCCGTGAACCAGTTGGGCGTGAAGCGTCGGATCACCTCGCGGGGATGGCTTAGTCGCGACAGGGGAAGGGGCATCCGGAGCACTCGGTGATCATTGATTCATTGGGTCGACCCCGACGAGAGGCTCGGCGCGATCAACGCTCGGAGCCTCCCGTAGGCACGGCCGGCGTCACTGCTTGAGTACGTACTCCGCGAGCAAACGCACGTCCGCGTCGGACAGTCCCGGAAACGGAGGCATCGGCACCGTTCCCCACTTGCCGGAGCCGCCTTCCTTGATGCTCTTGGAAACCTTGGCGACGGCCTGTGCGTCGCCCTTGTACTTCGCGGCGACGTCGTGATACGCCGGGCCGACGATCTTGTGATCGATGGCATGGCACGCGAGGCAGCCGTTCGCGGTCAGCAGGGCCGATGGGTCGGAAACGGACTTGGCATCCGGCGCGCCGGCCGCAGCGGCGGCGACCATGACCGGCGGAGTCGAAGCCGCGATCACTTCAGGATCGGTGGCTTTGGCGGAGCCGTACGCCACCGCCAGATAGGCACCGATCTGCTTGACCTCGTCGTCGCTGATCGGCGCACCGTAGGCATGCTGCATCTTCGCCATCTCCGCCGTCCACTGAGCCTGCGTCATCGAAGGCGGTTGATAGGCGACGTAGTCCGGCGAGTGGCAGATCGTGCACTTCTGCGTGGCGACGGTGTAGCCGGTGAGCGGGGAGGGGCGCAGCTTCACGGTTTCCGGCGGCAGCTTGATGTCGGCCGCACGGGCACCGCCGATGGCGACGGTGAAGGTCAGGGCGGCGAAGACGGGCAACAGCGTGTGGATCTTCATGATCAGGAACCCTTTCACGCGACGTTGACGACGGTGGACTCGATCACGTGCCGGCGATAGCCGGCCGGGTTCCAGTCCGCGGTGGCGGGTTGTACCTCCCCCGCGTTGTTGGTCGCCCGCACCATCAACGTCGCCTTTCCACGGGACGGCAACTGCACCGGCAAGGTCCACTCGCGAAACGAATACTTGCCCAGGTCACGGCCGAGCATGGCGTTGCGCC
>CAXUEV010000232.1:0-3343 GCA_964250105.1 uncultured Sphingomonadaceae bacterium | reverse complement strand
GCCGCGGCGACGCCGGGCGGCAGCGACCCCGCGGCGGCCTGCGCCTCGGCGAGCGCGGCTTCGAACGCCAGCGCGTGGCCGATCGCCCGCGCATCGTCGAACACCGTCAGCATCGCCGACGTTGTCGCCGGCCGCGTACGGAGGAGGTCGCTCGTCACAAGTCGAAGAACACCGTCTCGTTCTCGCCCTTGAGGACGATATCGAGCCACCAGGTCGCGTCCGCCTGCCGCGCGGCGATCAGCGTCCCGCGCCGCGCCGCGGGAACGGCGTTCAGGACCGGGTCGACGTCGTTGCCGTCGCCGTCGGCGAAATAGAGCCGCGTCGCCAGCCGCTTGATCAGGCCGCGCCCGAACACCGACACGGCGAGGTGCGGCGCCTGCAGGCTGTTGCCGGGACCGGGCACGCGGCCGGGGCGGATGGTGCGGAAGCGGTAGACGCCGTCGGCGCTCGTCGACGAGCGGCCGAAGCCGATGAAATGCGGATCGAGCGCCACGTCGTCGCGTGCGTCGTCGCGGCTGCGGTAGCGGCCGGCGGCGTTCGCCTGCCAGATCTCGATCATCGCGTCGGGCACGGGGTCGCCATCGCCGTCGATCACGCGTCCGGCGACCTCGATCACCTCGCCCAGCGGCGTGCCGGTCGGCGACGAGAGGTTGAGGACATAGTGCACCTCGGGAAACAGGTCGGGGCGTGCGCCAAGGTCGGACTTGCCGACGAGGTCGGCGCCGCCCTTCCACGGCAGGCCGTAGTGGAAGAACGGGCCGACCGTCTGCGACGGCGTCTGGCCGAACAGCGCCGGATCCTGGTTGTCCGCGCGCGGGGCGGGGACGCGGCGTTCGGGATCAGTCGCCATGACCGGCTTCGGCGAACGGCGTCCGCGCGCGCCCCTTGAGGACGATGTCGAAGCGGTAGCCGAGCGCCCGGTTGGGCTCGGTGACGCCGATGTCGAAGCGGCAGACCATGCGCTGACGATAGGGCATCGGCACCGCGTTGGCGATCGGATCGATCTCGATCAGCGGGTCGTCGGGAAAATAGAGCTGCGTCACCAGCCGCGTCGCGAAGGCGGGGCCGAGCAGCGACAGATGGATGTGCGCCGGCCGCCACGCGTTGGCGTGGTTGCCCCAGGGATAGGCGCCGGGGCGGACGGTGACGAAGCGGTAGCGGCCGTCGGCGTCGGTGACGACGCGGCCGGCGCCGGTGAAGTTGGGGTCGATCGGCGCGTCCCAGTCGTCCCTGGCGTGGATGTAGCGGCCGGCGGCGTTGGCCTGCCAGATCTCGATCACCGTGTCGGGCACGGGACGCGCGGCGTCGTCGAGCACGCGGCCGGTGACGACGATGCGCTGGCCCTGCGGCGGGTGCGCGTGCTGCGTCGTCAGGTCGGCGAGCGCCGACCCCATCAGCCGGTCCCAGCAGCCGCCGGGGCCGGTCGCCTCGGTCAGCGTCGGCGGCATGCGGACCAGCGGCTGCGCCGGGCTGCGCGCGACGGTCGAGCGATAGTCGGGGAACAGCGACGGCGGCGCGCCGGCATCCTCATGGGCATAGGCGGCGACCTCGGTCACGCCGCCTCCATCGGCAGCCCGACATAATTTTCCGCAAGCGTTCTCTGCGCCGCCGGCGACCGCCGGATATAGTCGAGCTCGGCCATCTGCAGGCGGCGCGAGAAGCCGTCCATGTCGGGGAAGCGGTGCGTGATCGAGGTGAACCACCACGAGAAGCGCTCGGCCTTCCAGACGCGGGCGAGCGCCCGCGCCGAATAGCCGTCGATCCCCGCCGTCGATCCGGCCCCGTAATAGTCGCGCAGCGCCTCGCCGAGCACCGTCACGTCGGAGACGGCGAGGTTCATGCCCTTGGCGCCGGTCGGCGGCACGATGTGCGCGGCGTCGCCGGCGAGGAACAGCCGACCCCAGCGCATCGGCTCCGACACGAACGAGCGCAGCGGCGCGATCGCCTTCTCGAACGACGGGCCGCGGACGACCTTGGCGGCGGTGACCGGGCCGAGCCGCTCGCACAGCTCGTCCCAGAAGCGGTCGTCGGGCCAGTCCGCGACCTTCTCGTCGAGCGCGCACTGGATATAGTAGCGGCTGCGCGTCGGCGAGCGCATCGACGCGAGCGCGAAGCCGCGCTCGTGGTTGGCGTAGATCAGCTCGTGCTCGGCGGGCGGCACGTCGGCGAGGATGCCGAGCCAGCCGAACGGATAGGCGCGCTCGAACGTCTTGAGCACGTCGCCCGGGATGCTGCCGCGGCTGACGCCGTGATAGCCGTCGCAGCCGGCGATGAAGTCGCAGTCGAGCCGCTGGTCGACGCCGTCCTTGCGCCAGGTGACGAACGGCGCATCGCCGTAGATCGCGTGGAGGCGGACGTCGTCGGCGTCCCACACCATCTCGAGCCCGCGCGGCGCCGCCGCCTCGAACAGGTCCTTCATCACCTCCTGCTGGCCGTAGACGGTGACGGTCGACCCGCCGGTCAGCGCCGCCATGTCGATGTGGAAGAGGTCGCCGTCGAGCGACAGGTTGGTGCCGCCATGGACGAGGCCCTCGCGCTTCAGCCGCGCGTCGAGGCCGAGGCGCGCCATGAGGTCGACCGACACGTGTTCGAGCACGCCGGCGCGGACGCGGCCCTCGACATAGTCGCGGTCGCGCCGCTCGACGACGACGGCGTCGATGCCGTCGGCGCGGAGGAGATGGGCGAGGAACATGCCGGCCGGGCCGGCGCCGATGATGGCGACCTTGGTGCGCATGCGCGTTCCTCTCGACCGGCCGATGGCGCTAATCCGACCATCGGCTCGGATTGAACATAGGCCAAGGTCTCGCATAAGCCATGGACGGATCGTCGGATATCTTGGATGATCCAACCATATGCCCGACACCATCCCGCGCTTCTATCTCTACGGCGAGCCGCACCGGCTGGCGGACGGGCGCTTCGTCCATGTCGAGAGCCTCGACGACCGTTCGCGGCCGAGCGAATGGACGATCCGCCCACATGCGCATGCCGAGCTCAACCATATCTTCCACATCGCCGAGGGCGGCGGTGCGATGCGTGCCGAGGACCGGATGCTGTCGTTCGACGCGCCGTGCCTGCTGCTCGTGCCCGCGGGCGTCGTCCACGGCTTCAGCTGGACGTCGGAGTCGAAGGGGACGGTGGTCACCGTCTCGACCGATTACCTGAAGCGCCTCGAAGCAAGCGACGCGGCACTCGCCCGCCTCTTCCGCGCGGCCGCGGCGGTCCCGCTCGAGACGGCCGAGTCGGACCCGATCGAGACGGGGGCGACGCGTCTACGCGCGGAACTCGGCTGGGCCGCGCCCGGCCACCGCGCCGCGGCCGAGGCGGGGCTGCTCGACATCCTCGT
>CAXUEV010000231.1:0-3379 GCA_964250105.1 uncultured Sphingomonadaceae bacterium | reverse complement strand
CGCGCGCCGTGCGCGCCCAGCTGCCGCCCTGCCCGGCGCTCCGCTGACCGCGCTCGGCCGGCAGTAAAAGCATATCGTTTCGACGCACCGGCGACGCGTCGTTCGGGTGAGGTTCAGTTAAATTTACGTACGGGACGCCCGCCGGAGCATTTACGCACCGGCGTCGTTACTGCACTGCAACATCGCCGCTCACCGGCTTCCGACCTTCGGAGATGACACGAGATGCTGCCTTGATCCCGACCATCGCCGCGACCGCCGGTCCGATCGCCGCCCAGGGCACCGTCGCGCCGACGAATCCCGACCGTCCGGCGTGGATCCTGGGGCCCGAAGGCTTCCTCCGCCATTATCTGGCGCAGCAGGGTGCCGCCTATGGCGCGCTGCTCGCGCTGGTCGTCGCCGCCTCGATGTGCGCGGTCGGCGTCCAGTACGGGCTGAAGCTGCTCGTCGACGCGATGATCCCCGACGGCACCGCGCGCGAGGTCGCCGAGGTCAGCGGCGCGCTCGCCTTCTTCATCGCGCTGATCGCCGCCGAAAGCCTGTTGTGGCGGCTGTCGGGCTGGCTGAGCTGCCGCGCGACGATCCGGTCGGGCATCGACATCCGGCTCGACCTGTTCAGCTATCTGTCGGGCCATTCGCTCCGCTTCTTCAACGAGCAGCGCTCGGGCGCGCTCGGCCACCGCGTCACCGACATGGCGGGCAGCTTCGGCAGCCTGTCGAACCGCATGGTGTGGGACGTCGCCCCGCCGGTGATCGCCTTCATCGGCGCGGTGACGATCTTCGCCGCGTTCGACTGGCGGATGACGATCGTGCTCGTCGTGTTCTTCGTCGGCGTCACCGCGACGCTGATGGTCGTCGGCCGCCACGGCCGCATCTGGCACCGCGCCTATGCCCGCGAGGCCGGCCACGCCAGCGGCGACCTGATCGACGTCCTCACCAACATCTGGTCGGTCAAGGCCTTCTCCGCCCGCGGCCGCGAGCGCGACCGCCTCGCCGACCGCTTCGACACCGAGGCCGTCGCCCACAGGTCGAGCTGGATGTTCGTCGAGCGCGTCAAGGCGTGCCACGACCTCGCGCTTGTGGCGATGGCCGGCGGCACGCTCTACTGGGCGATCACCCTGTGGTCGGCCGGGCGCATCTCGGCGGGCGGCGTCGTCCTCGTCAGCGGGCTGACCTTCCGCATCCTCTACGGCTCGCGCGACTTGGCGATGGCGCTCGTCGACATGGAGCAGCAGCTCGGCAAGATCGCCGAGACGCTCGCGCTGTTCGACGAGCCGCGCGCGGTCAACGACCTGCCCGATGCCCGCACCCGCCCGCCGGCGCACGCCGCGCTGCGCTTCGAAGGCGTCTCGTTCGGCTATTCGGACGACCGGCCGGTGCTCCACGACCTGACGCTTGAGATCCCCAGCGGCCAGCGCGTCGGTATCGTCGGCGCGTCGGGCGCGGGCAAGTCGACCGTGCTCCAGCTCGTCCAGCGGCTGTACGACGTCGGCTCGGGCCGCATCCTGATCGGCGGCATCGCCGTCGACACGCTGGCGCAGGACACGCTGCGCGACCTGATCGCCGTCGTGCCGCAGGAGATCAACCTGTTCCACCGCAGCATCATCGAGAACATCCGCTTCGGCCGCCCCGACGCGACCGACGCCGAGGTCTTCGCCGCCGCCGCCGCGGCGCGCTGCGACGCCTTCATCCGCGACCTGCCAAACGGCTATGACGAGCTCGTCGGCGAACGCGGCACGCGGCTGTCGGGCGGGCAGCGCCAGCGCATCGGCATCGCCCGCGCCTTCCTCAAGGACGCGCCGATCGTCATCCTCGACGAGGCGACCTCGGCGCTCGACACCGCCTCGGAGCGCGAGGTCCAGGTCGCGATCGACGAGCTGATGGCCGGGCGCACCGTCCTCGCCGTCGCCCACCGCCTGTCGACGCTCGCCGGGTTCGACCGCATCCTCGTCGTCGACGCCGGCCGCGTCGTCGAGGACGGCGCGCCGCAGGACCTGCGCCGCCGCGGCGGGACGTTCGACGCGATGTGGCGCCTCCAGGTCGCCGGCCTGACCACCGACGGCGAGACCCGCGCCCTCGCCGAGCACCGCGACCCGCAGCCGCCGCGCCGCCACCTCGCGACCAACACGCTCGGCATCGGTCCCAAGGCCGGGCTCTGGGTGCGATGGAAGGGCCGCCGCGTCAGCGAGCGGCGGACCTAGGGACTTATTTGGTCCATTCTGCGACGGTAGCGACGAGAGCGATGCGGCAAGGTAGTTGCTTGCGTGGCGATCGTAGCGGGTGGCGATGCGTCGCCAGTTTTTCAGCCGCCCGAAAAACCGTTCGATGACGTTTCTCCGCCGGTATGCGCGTCGATCGAGTGGATATGGCGTTCGGCGTGAAGCGGTTGAGGGGATAACGGCCTTGATGCGTCGGTCTGCCAGCCAGTTACGCAAGGCGTCGGCATCATAGGCCTTGTCGGCGAGCAGCCGCCGGGATGGCGCGGCGGCGCTGAGCAGCGGAATCGCCATGGTAATGTCGGCGACGTTGCCCGGCGTCAGTGCGATGGCGACCGGTCGGCCGCGATCATCGGCCAGGCAGTGGATCTTGCAGGTCCACCCACCACGCGAGCGGCCGATCGCTTCTTGATACTCCCCCTTTTTGAGCCCGCCGCCGAGCGGTGCGCCTTCACATGGCTGCTGTCGATCGACAGTTCGCCTGGCACAGGCCCCGCAGCGGCCACTTTCTCGAACAGGCGTTGCCAGATGCCGCGCTGCGACCACCGGTTGTAACGATTGTAGATCGTCGTCGGAGGGCCATAGGCGGCTGGTACGTCGCGCCAACGGCATCCCACCTTCAGGACATGCAGGATGCCCGAGATCACCGTCCGGTCATCGACCCTCGGCTTGCCCGGCTTGCCATGAGGGAGATGCGGTTCGATCGCTGCCCACGCCTCATCCGACAGCCAGAACAAGTGCCGTGCCATAGACGCTCCTGACCAAACCCATCAAAGGCCCTCATTTAATACCACATCTCAGCAACTCAGTAACTTGTATAGGTTCTCAACCTAGACCGGCAGCAGCTCGGCCAGCGTGTCGGTCCACGCCGCGATCCCCGCCGCGTCGGCGAGCAGGTCCTGGCGGATCTCGATCTCGGCGTAGGGCAGCCGCGCGGGGAAGGCGTGGCGCGGCACGGTATAGTCGATCCCGTCCATCCGGTACGGCGCGTTGTCGCCGACGGTCAGGCCGGCGCGGCCGCGCAGCCGGGCGAGCAGCGCGCGGGCGAAGGCGTCGTTCGCCCCGTCGTGCAGGATGCCGACGTGCCACGGCCGGGCGACGCCGGCCATCGTTGGCGTGAAGCTGTGCAGCGCGACGAGCACCGTCGGCCGCCCGGCGGCGCCGCG
>CAXUEV010000230.1:0-3397 GCA_964250105.1 uncultured Sphingomonadaceae bacterium | reverse complement strand
AGCCGCGCCGCGTGCGCCGCCGGCGGCTCGCCGCGCGCCGGGGTCTCGTCGAGGTCGGCTGGGTCGACGCGATCGGGCACGACGCCGATCTGCGCCAGCAGCATCAACCGCCGCGGGCTCGCGGAAGCGAGGATCAGCCGTACCACGTGACGCTCGCGCCGTGCGGTCCGGCGTTCGCCAGCAGCCGATCCTCGCCGCCGGGCCACGTCGTCAGCCGCAGGGCGGGCGCCGCGGCCAGGGCGTCCAACTCGAAGCGAAGCCATGCCAGCGGGGCGTCGACGGTGGCGGCCGCTCCGACGGCGGCGAGACGGGCAGCGATCCGCGCCCGCGTCGCCGCCGGAAAATACTGCCAGGCGATGCTGTGGAAGACGACCGTCGCGACGCCCGAAGCCGTGGCGACCTGCGCGTCGACCCAGTCGGCGGCATCGGCGCGGTCGAGCGCGACCGGGTCGGCGACGAAGGCGGCGATCGCCGCCTCCAGCCGCGTGACGCGCGCGACCTGTTCGAGCCAGACATAGGCGAGCAGGCGTTCGCGCGCCGTGGGCGCGGTCAGGTCGATCGGACTCAGGTCCACGCCGCGCCGGCTGGTGACGCGGATCGCGGCGGCGGGCGGCGGTGGTCCATGCCATTCGGGCGTGAGCGTCAGCGGTGCTCCCGACGGACCGGTGTCGTAGCCGCCGAGACGATAGGCGTAGCGGTCGAGGCGCAGGTTGAGCCCGGCGCTGGCGCCAAGCTCGAACAACGCCAGCGGCAGGTGCGTGGCGGCGGCGACGACAAGCAGGCCCGGCATCAGCACGCCCGACCGCGCCACCTCGTTGGTTTGCGGCGCGGCGTCGAGCCACGGCAGCAGCCGGTCGTCGGCCAGTGCCCGCGCCATGACCCCAGGCGGAACCGGCCGGTCGCCGGGCGGATAGAAGGCGCCCAGCTCGGGCAGGAAACCGCCGCGAACCAACGCGTTGAGGCCGCCGGTCAGCCGCAAGGCCACGGCATCGGCGACCGGGTCGCCTTCCCAGTCGAGCACCCGCCGCCCGACCGCGCCGCTCCGATCGAGCCCGATCGCCGCCGCGTCGCAGATCCCGGCGGTGAACGGCGCGCCGAGACGCCGGCGCCAGCCGGCCTGGCTGCCGAAGGCGGCGCGGATGGTCTCGTCCATGCGCCTGCTGTGGCAGCGGCGCGCTGGACGTGCAACGCCGACGTAGGCTAGCACGGCGCCATGCCGGCCGAGCTGATCATCGCCCTGCCCAAGGGCCGCATCCTGTACGAGGCGTTGCCGGTTCTGGCGCGCGTCGGCATCGTGCCCGAGGCGTCGTTCAGTGACGAGGACAGCCGCGCGCTGAGGTTCGCGACCAATATCGCCGGCGTTTCGCTGATCCGGGTCCGTTCGTTCGACGTGCCGACCTTCGTCGCCTTCGGCGCGGCGCAGCTCGGCATCGCCGGCAACGACGTGCTGATGGAGTTCGATTTTGCCGAGATCTACGCGCCGGTCGACTTGGGGATCGGCCGCTGCCGGCTGTCGGTCGCCGAGCCGGCGGACCAGGCGGCGGACGACGACCCGCGCAGCTGGAGCCATGTTCGCGTCGCCACCAAATATCCGAACGTCAGCCGCGCGCATTTCGCGCGGCGTGGGGTCCAGGCCGAGTGCGTCAAGCTCAACGGCGCGATGGAGCTGGCGCCGGCGCTCGGCCTGTGCAGCCGGATCGTCGACCTGGTGTCGACCGGGCGGACGCTGACCGAGAACGGGCTGGTCGAGGTCGAGGTCATCGCCGAGGTCAGTTCGCGGCTGATCGTCAACCGCGCCGCGTTCAAGACCCGCGCCGCCGACGTCGTGCCGTGGGTCGAGCGCTTCCGCGCCGCGACGGAGGTCAGCGATGCCGTCGCGGCTTGACGCGGCGGCGCCTGGATTTGCCTCGAAGTTCAAGGCGTTGGTTGAGAGCCGGCGGGAAGCCGACAGCGGCGTCGCGAGCGCCGTCGCCGAGATCATCGCCGCGGTGCGGGCGCGCGGCGACGGTGCGGTGGCCGAGCTGACGGTGAAATTCGACCGCATCGACCTCCACCAACTCGGCGTCGAGGTGCCGCGGTGCGAGGTCGCCGCGGCGCGTGCGGCGGTTGCGCCCGAGGTGATGGCGGCGCTCGAACTCGCCGCGGGGCGGATCGCCGATTTCCATGCGACGCAGCGGCCGGGCAATCATGCGACGACCGATTCCGCTGGCGTCAGAATGGGTTACCGCTGGACGGCGGTCGCGGCGGCGGGGCTGTACGTGCCGGGGGGGCTGGCGAGCTATCCGTCGTCGGTGCTGATGAACGCGCTGCCGGCCAAAGTCGCCGGGGTCGGGCATGTGGCGATGGTCACGCCGACGCCCGACGGCCGGCTCAACCCGCTGGTGCTGGCCGCCGCCGACCTCGCCGGAGTCGACGTCGTCTACCGCATCGGCGGCGCGCAGGCGATCGCCGCGCTCGCCTATGGCACTGAAAACATTGGCCGCGTTGACAAGATCGTCGGCCCCGGCAACGCCTGGGTGGCGGAGGCCAAGCGGCAGTTGTTCGGCGTCGTCGGCATCGACATGGTCGCCGGGCCGTCGGAGATCGTGGTGGTCAGCGACGGGGGGTCGGAGCCGGAGTGGGTGGCGGCGGACCTGTTGGCGCAGGCGGAGCATGATGCGACGGCGCAGTCGATCCTGATCACCGACGACGGCCGCTTCGCCGATGCGGTGGCGGCGGCGGTCGAGCGGCAACTCCTTGTTCTTGCGACACAATCGACGGCGCGGGCGAGCTGGGAGGCGCATGGCACGATCATCGTCGTGCCCGACCTCGACGCCGCGATCCCGCTGGTCGACGCGCTGGCGGCCGAGCATCTGGCGCTGATGATCGACGATCCGGACCAATTCTTTCAACGGGTTAGCCATGCCGGCTCGGTGTTTCTGGGGCGGCATACGCCTGAGGCGGCGGGGGACTATGTCGCCGGGCCGAACCATGTCCTGCCGACCGGGCGGCGGGCGCGCTTCGCCTCGGGACTGTCGGTCACCGACTTCATGAAAAGAACGACTTACCTCGATTGCGGCCGCGCCGGGCTGGCGGCGATCGGGCCTGCCGCGGTAACCCTGGCGACCGCCGAAGGGCTGCCGGCGCACGCCAAATCGGTACAAATCCGCCTGGGATAGCGGCACGACCGCGGCACACGCCGCGGCACGCCCGGAACACAGGCCCGCGCCGCCGCCGCGACCGCGGCGGCACCAGTGCGGGCCGCATCCGGGACGGATCTACAGGAAGCTGTACGGGTCGATGTCGACCGTCACGCGCACGCTCGCCGGCACCGGCGTCGCCTCGAGCCAGTCGCTGACGATCGCCTGGAGGTCGACGCTGCGGCGGGCGTGGACCAGCAGCCGCAGGCGGTGGCGGC
>CAXUEV010000229.1:0-3411 GCA_964250105.1 uncultured Sphingomonadaceae bacterium | reverse complement strand
GTCCACTCGCGAAACGAATACTTGCCCAGGTCACGGCCGAGCATGGCGTTGCGCCACGACTGCCCGCCGTCGATCGAGACGTCGACCGTCTTGATGCCGGTACCGCCATCGAAAGCGAGACCCTTCAAGGGCGTCGGCCGCGCCGCGGAGACCGTAGCGCCGTTCATCACGCTCGTGATGAAGCTGCGGGTCGCAAGGGTCGAGATCGGGCGCGTCTTGGCCGCCGTCGTACCGGGCGCGACGCACTGGCAGTCGTTGTCCGGCACACGATAGGCGGTCGTCATGAAGAACGCGTCGTGCCCGGTGAAGTCGGTGTCGATGACTTCGATGTCCGACAGGTGCTTGACCCAGTAGGTGCCGAAGTAGCCTGGCACGATGAGCTTGAGCGGGTAGCCGTTGAGGAACGGCAGATCCTTGCCGTTCATGCTCCACGCCAGCATGACGTCGCCGCCCATCGCATGTTCGACGTCGAGCGACTTGCGGAAGTCGGAGGTCGACGGAAGGACCGGCTTGTCGAGACCGTTGAAGACGACGTTCTTCGCACCGGCGCCGAGACCGGCTTTGGCGAGGACGGTCTTCAGGGGAATGCCGGTCCAGCGCGCGTTGCCCATCGCGCCGTTCGCGAGCTGGGCGCCGAAGACCCGGGGCGCCGAGTAACCGCGGCTGTTCCCCGAACATTGATTCACCGCGACGACCTCGACGGGGTCTCCCATCCCTTTCAGGTCTGCGAGCGAGAGCATCAACGGCGTCTTCACGTTGCCCTTGATCTCGAGTCGGTAGGTCGACGGATCGACCGACAACGGGATGCTGGCCAGGTGATAACGAACGAAGAACGCGTCGTTCGCCGTGATCGGCCCTTCGTTGAAATACTCGAACGGCGTCTCGAGGTGGGGCGGCCGGGTATGGACCCGGATCATCGGGCGCTTCTGCGGATAGTTCACCAGGGGCCGCGGCCCGTCGGCAAAGGTGACGCCTTCGCCGGTGTCGGTGATCTTGGCCGCGAAAGCGGACCAGGCCGGCAAGGCAAGCGCGCCGAGCCCGAGAGCCTGGACCAATCGCCTGCGGTCTGGCTGATCGACGCGCTGCATGCCGTCCAACGGATTCTGCTTTTTCATCGGGTCTCTTCCTCGTTATCGTTTCTGACGGCGCTTTCCGGACTATGACGCGGTAGACGCATTACCGGGCCGCAGTATTCCATCCCCACTTCGAAAAAATGCGTCGTCCCGCATCGGATTTCAGATAGTCGACGAATGCCTGTGCCTGCGGCACCGACTCGCCCTTGTGCGTGATCACGACACCGGTGTCGCGATAGATGCGAAACGCCGGCTCGACGGGAACGGCGTCCGCGAGGTCCTTGTTGGCGACCTGCCAGATGTTCCAGATCAGCCACGCATCGATCTCCGGGTGCTCGGTCCATTCCTTCTTCGCAATGGCGCTGTTGCCCGCTTCCGGGAACACGATGTTGCGCCGCAGGGCTTGCACCATGCGGATGTCGCCTGTCCGTCCTGCAACGTCCTCCCACAATCCGGTCTGGCCGGCACCGGCGACCGTCAGCACTTTCATGCCGGGCTTGAGCACATCGCGGAATCCGCGAATGCGCTTTGGATTGCCTGGCCGCACGAGGATTGCCACGGGCCGCAGATAGAGCGGTTCTGCCTTGGTCAGGTCGAACGCGTCGGGGAGCGCTTTCGCGAAGTCGCTCATCATGTTCTCGGCGCCACTGAAGACCACGTCGGCGTCCTGCTTCGCCTGGTCGACCCACTGCGGCGTCGGTCCGGCGACGACCTCGACCGGGATGTGTGATTGCTCGGTGAACGCCTTGGCTGCCTCCTTCATGGCGGGGGCAGGGCCGCCGGGACCGTAGACGTGGACGACCGCCGGTAGCTGTTGCGCGCTTGCAGCGGTGCACAGTGCGAAGGCCGCAGCAGTGAATGTGACGGAGAGGCGATTCATGGATGTCCGATCGATGCTCAGGCGAGCAGCAGGGTAATGAAATGGTTGATGGCGGCACCGCCGACGATCAGCCAGCCGAAGAGGATCGCCGCCAACAGCAGCGGCTTCACGCCGGCCTTGCGGATCGATGAAACGTGCGTCGCGAGACCGAGCGCAGCCATCGCCATGGCGAGCAGGATCGTGTCGACCTGGTTGGTCGCCGCGACGACGCCGGCCGGCAATAAGTGCAGCGAGTTGAAGAGGACGACACCGACGAAGCCGAAGGCGAACCACGGCACGGCGAGCTTCGACTTCTGGCTCGTGACTGCTTCGCTGCGAATTTCCCGTCGATCCGCGCGAGCCAGCCATGCGGACAGGCCGACGAGGAAAGGCGCCAGCATCATGACGCGGACCATCTTGGCAATCACGGCCGAGTCCGCAGCGCTGGGGGATACCGAGCGTGCGGCGGCAACGACCTGTGCGACCTCGTGGATGGTGGATCCCGCGTAGATGCCGAAGCCTCGGAATCCGCCCGGGATGATGTTCCAGTGTTGATTGAGATCGAACAGCATCGGGTACGCGAAGATCGCGATCGTGCCGAACACCACGACGGTGGCGACCGCGACGGTGACCTGTTCGGGCCGGCCCTTCACCACGGGCTCGGCGGCCATCACCGCGGCGGCGCCGCAGATGGAGCTTCCCGCGCCGATCAGCATGGCCGTCTTTCGATCGAGCCCTAGCCACCGGGTCCCGATCCAGACCGCCAGGCCGAAGGTGGAGGCGAGGACCACGGCATCGATCAGGACGCCGGTCATGCCGACATGTTGGATGTCCTGCACGGTAAGCCGCAGGCCGTAGAGCATCACTCCCAGGCGCAACAGCTTCTGCTTGGAGAAGTCCACGCCGGTCGCGCTGAAGCCCGCGAAACGCGGGTAGACCGTGTTACCCACGCTGATGCCGAGAAGGATCGCGATCGTAAGAGCACTGAAGCCGTGCGAGGAGAGCCAGTCGATCTGTCCGAGCGCCATTCCGCCTGCTGCGAGAGCCGCAGTCAGCACGATCCCCGGGACGTAGCGAGCGAAGGACGTCGATTTCCGGTTCGGCGCTTGTGGGCCGAGGTTCGACGCGGGCAGAACGGCGTAGATGCTTGACATGAGTGGTCGCCTTGAGGAATTACGACGCACTTTGGGACTTCGGTGATGACAAATCCAACGCGTTATGATGGTCGAACCAAGCACTTTGACCACTCGATCGATCGATGACACCGCTCCGCATCACTCTCCGTCAGTTGCAGGTCTTCGTCGCCGTTGCGGAGGCCGGCAGCACCGCCGCTGCGGCCACCGTTGTCTCGCTCACCCAGTCGGCGACGAGCGCATCGGTCAACGAACTGGAGCGCCTGCTGGGTGCGGCCCTGTTCGATCGTGTCGGTCGTGGGCTCGTGCTGAACGACGAGGGTCGCTCGCTGCAGGTGGAAGCCCG
>CAXUEV010000228.1:0-3423 GCA_964250105.1 uncultured Sphingomonadaceae bacterium | reverse complement strand
CCACCGCCAGCAGCAGCACAAGCACCACCGCCGCGATCCGGCCGCGGTGACCGCGGGTCAGCGCCGCCGCGCGCCGCAACGCGGCGAGCGGGGTACGCCGCTCGACGATCGCCGCGGGCACCGCCGGCAGCACGACGACCAGACCGAGGAAGGCCGCGGCGACGATCAGCAGCTGCGAGATCTTCGCATAGGGCGCGGTGAGTCCCGCCAGCAGCAGTCCGACCAGCGTCAGCACGGCCGCGGCGCCGAGCAGCAGCGCGACGCTCAAGCCCTGCGGCGAGGCGGCGATTCCAGCGCGGACGAACAAGCGCGGGGTGAACGGTCGGCCGCTCAGGCGGGCGAGGGTGCCGACGGTGACGATGACGCCGTAGAGCACGCCGAGCATGCCCCCGAAGGTGGCGAGGATCGTGCTGCCGCTATGCGAGCCGATCAGGTGCAGCGCCACCGCCGGCAGCGTCACCATGACGAAGCCGAGCGGGACGATCGGTGCGAAGTCGTGCCAGAAGGCGAGGACCATCTGGCGCAGCGCCAGCGCGACGTCGAGCCGCGGCGCGTCGGCGTCGCCCGCGCTCATGCCGCCTTCGCCGACGCGGCGCGCGCGGTCGCGACCGCCTCGCGAAGCGCGGTCAGGCCGACCGCCCCGCCGAGGATGCGGTCGCCGATGATGTAGGTCGGCGTGCCGGTCAGCCCGAGCGCGCGGCCGAGATCGAGGTTGCGCTTGATCTCCGCCTTGAGCGCCGGGCTCGTCAGGTCGCGCGCGGTCCGCATCTCGTTCAGGCCGGCGGCGCGGACGGTGGCGATCGTCCGCTCGCGCTCGACCTTGCCCGCAGTCTCGAACATGCGGTCGTGGAACGCGGCGTAGCGGCCCTGCGCCGCCGCCGACAGGCTGGCCATCGCCGCCTCGTTCGACGCGTCGGACAGGACCGGGAAGTCGCGGTAGACGACGCGTACGCCGGGGTCGGCGGCGATCAGCTGCTTGATGTCGGCGTGGCCGGCGCGGCAATAGGGACAGGCATAGTCGAAGAACTCGACGACGGTGACGTCGCCCTTGGGGTTGCCGGCGACGGCGCCGGCGAACGGTGTCTCGATCTCCTTGCGGTTGCCGGCGAGCAGCCGCGTCACCTCGCGCGATTGCATGCCGTTGATCGCCTCGGGGATGATCTCGGGGTGGCTGAGGATATAGTCGCGGACGATCGCCTCGATCGCCGCGCGGTCGCGGCTGTCGACCTTGGCGGCGGTCTCGCCGACGTCGCCGGCGCCGCAGCTGGCGACGAGAATCAGCGCCAGCGCGGCGGCGGGCAGGCGAATGGGCATCATCGGCGCTTCTTCTTGTCGAGATCGTTCTGCGACACCTGGGCGATGTCGTCGGCGCGCAGCCAGTCCGACGTCCCCTGCGGCAGGCCGCGCAGCGCCAGCTTGGCGTTCGCCGCCGCGCTGCGCGCGTCGCCTTCGAGGTTGTAGCGCTCGGCGGTCGCCAGCGCGGCGCGGGCGGTGTCGCCCTCGCGGTCGTAGACGACGCCGAGCTGATACCATGCCTGCGGGTTCTCGCGGTCGCGGACCAGCGCGGTGCGCAGCAGCGGCTTCGCCTCGGCGAGGTTGGCCGGCGTCTCGCTCGCGATCAGCGCCTGTCCCAGCGTCGTCGCGATCAGCGGTTCGGCGGGCGCGGCGGCGACCGCGGCGCGCAGCACCGGCAGCGAGTCGGCGACGCGCCCCGATTCGTAGAGGATCTGGCCCTTCAGCTCGAGGTAGAACGGGTCGGCCGGATGCCGGGCGAGGAGCGCGTCGGCCTCGGTGATCGCGGCATCGGGATAGGCCGACTTGTGATAGGCGTAGGCGCGGGCGTAGCGCGCCGGCTCGGACGTGTTGCTCGCAGGATAGAGCTGGAGCGTCCGTGCCGGGTCCTCGATGAAGCCGACGAGCTTGGCCTTGATCCGCTCGAACCGCGCCTCGAGCAGCGGATCGACCGGCCGGGCCCATGCCGGCGACGCCTGATAGACCGTCTGCAGCGCGGCGATGCGTTCGCCCGACAGCGGGTGCGTGCGGTTATAGGCATTGTCCTGCTTGATCGCGAGCCGATACTCCTGGCCGAGCAGCTTGTTGAAGAACGCGAGGCTGCCGGCCCCCGAGATGCCGGCGGTACGGAGGAAGCCGGCACCCGCCTGGTCGGCGCGGCTTTCCTGGTCGCGGCTGAACGCCAGATAGTTGCTCTGCGCCGTCGCCTGGCCGAGCCCGAGCGCCGCCATGCCCGCTTCGGGCGCGCCGGCCGCGACCAGTCCGGCAGCGGCGATCAGCGACAGGATCGAGACGTGCGACACCGGCGTCATGCCTTCGCCCGAGCGGACATTGTGGCCGCCGGCGATATGCCCGAGCTCGTGCGCGATGACGCCCTGAAGCTGGTTGACGTCGTCGGCGCTCTCGATGAGCCCGGAGAAGACGAAGATGTTCTGGCCGCCAGAAACGAAGGCGTTGATCTCGGGACTGCCGACCAGAACGATCTGCACCGACCGCGGCGTCAGTCCCGCGGCGACGATCAGCGGCCGTGCGACATCGCGGAAGAACGCTTCGGTCTCGGCGTCGCGCAGGATCGACAGCGACTGCGCCGATGCCGGCTGGGCGACCATGGCGACACCGACGACCACTACGAGGCGGACGAGCCGGACCAGTCGTGACGGGGCAGACATCGGGCGCATGAAGCGGAGCTCAGGCTTAATCGGCAATGAAGGGGAGGGCGGCTCCGGTCGGCGCGGCAGGTGCCGCGACGACCGGAGCCGCCACTTCGGACGCAGCCTCAGCCACGTTTCTCGAACGTGCGCTGCCACCAGCCCTTGCGGGTGGATTCGGCGACCGGCGTTTCCGCGCCATCGGCTCCTTCCGGCTCAGGCGCCGCCGCCGCCGGTTCCGCCTCGACGAGCTCGGCGGTATCGACGAACGACTCGGGCTCGGCGATGACCGCCGGCTCGTCGGCCGCGGGCATCTCGGGCGTTGCCGCCGGAGCCTTGCGACGCGCGCGGCGCGGCTTGACGGCGACCGCGGGATCGCCGGCCTCGGCCGACACCGGCTCGTCCTCGGGCGCGGCAAGCGGCAGCACCGCCTCGTCGGCCTCGTCGGCCGGCGGTTTCTTCGCTCGCGCGCGGCGCGGCTTCTTCACCGGTGCCGCGGGCTCGTTCGTGGCGTCGTCGCCCCCTGCATCGACCTCCGTCACATCGTCGTTCGCCGCGTCGACAGCGACCTCGTCGACCACAACATCGTCAACGGCGATCTCGTCGAGGACGACCTCGTCGCCGGCGATCGTGTTGCTCGTTTCCGCATCGCCATCGACCTCGTCGGCGACCGGGGCGCTGGCATCGCTGCCGGCCGGCACGTCGCGGCGACGGCCGCGGCGGCCGCGACGCCGACGGCGGGGTTCGCCCTCGGCGGCACCGT
>CAXUEV010000227.1:0-3439 GCA_964250105.1 uncultured Sphingomonadaceae bacterium | reverse complement strand
CCAGCTCCTGCGCCCGCCGCAGGCCGACCAGGCGCGGCAGCAGCCATGTCGCCGCGGCGTCGGGCGACAGGCCGAGGCCGGTATAGGCGAGGGTGAAATGGGCGCTGGTCGAGGCGAGAACGATGTCGCCGAGCACCGCCAGGCCGAAGCCGGCGCCCGCGGCCGGACCGTTGACGACGGTCAGCAGCGGCTTGGGCATGCGCGCCAGCCGCGCGATCGCCGAATGGAGCGTGCCGGTCAGCTGCTTGAGCAGCTGCGGCAGGCGGTCGCCGGCGGCGGCGAAGGCGGCGATGTCGCCGCCGGCGCAGAACAGCCGCCCGGTCCCGGTCAGCACGACGCAGCGGACGGCGTCGTCCTCGTCGGCCTCGACCGCGGCGTCGGCGAGCGCCTGCGCCATCGGCAGGTCGAAGGCGTTGCCGACCGTCGGACGGTCGAGCACCAGCCGCAGGATCGCTCCGTCGCGCTCGACGCGCAGCCCGGCGCCGCCGCTCATCGCGCCGACGCCGCGGCGCGCTGGTCGCGGATCGCCAGTTCGAGCATCCGCACCGCCGCGTCGAGCTGCGCCGGCGGCGCCGCGTTCGTATCCATCGTCGCTTCCTCCAGGGTGATCGCGCGGTACGGGCTGGTGACGAACGTCGCGATCTGCTCGATCCCCGTCATCAGCAGGATCGCGGCGTGGAAGCAGACCGACTCGACCGCCGCCGGGTCGCCGTCCATCTGGCGGATCAGGCCGGTGATCTGCGGCTTCGAGAGGTCGTTGCGCGCGCGCAGGAAGCGGCGGTCGCCGACATCGGCGAAGGTGTCGCGCAGGTGGAGGATGCGCGCGTGCCGCTCCCAGAAGCTCCGATGCGCCTGCAGGAAGCCGCGGCACCGCTCGTGGAGCTGATCGTCGGGCCAGCGCGCTCTGATCGTGATCTCGAGCGAGCGCGCGTCCTCGACCACCGGCTCGAGCGCGGCGAGGATCAGCTCGCCGAGGTCGGCGAAGTAGATGTAGAGCGTGGTCATCGCCACCGACGCCTCGCGTGCGACCGCGCTCAGCGACACCGGGCTGCGGTCGTCGTCCGCCAGCCGCCGCGCGAGGCCGTCGAGGATGCGCTGGCGCGTGTCGCGGCCCTTGCGACCGAGCCGCTGGCCGAGCAGGTTGTAGCCGGCGGAAGAAGAGGCGATCGCCGCTTCGATTCCCGAATCCATGCCTGTGGTCCTGCACCCTTTTTGGTAACGATGTTGTGCAAGCGGCCTTCGGCGAGCGCAATATTCACCGCGGGAGGCGCGGCGGATAGCGCCGGGGCGTTGTCCAGGCCGCACGAAGCGGGGGATCGTCGCAGGCAGCTCCGTCGCGGGCATCGGGACCGAGTTGACATTTTTAGCCAAAAAGGCTATAAGTCCTACATGCCGATCACGTCTCCAGTTCCCGTCGTCCGCCGCATTGCCGGCCGTGGGAGCCACGTTTCGATCCGACGTGGCGTCAAGATCGTCAACTTCCGACCCCGACTCGGGCTGGACCGATATTTTTTGCCGGGAGGAAACGAGAGCCTCTCACTTATCGTTGACAGCCGGTCCGCGTGAGCAGAGACTGGCGTCAAAGATAATCCGGGGAGTTCCATGGCGACGATGGCGTCCAACAAGACCAAGATCGCGAAGCGCGTGATCGAGGTGTTCGAATTCTTCGACGAGCACAAGCGCCACGCCACGGTGATGGACATCGTCCGTCGCTACGGCCGCCCGCAATCGAGCACGTCCGAGCTGCTCGCCAGTCTCGTCGAGATGGGCTTCCTCTACAAGGACGCGCGGTCGCGCTCGTACATGCCGACGCCGCGCGCGGCGATCCTCGGCTCGGGCGCCCAGCCGTGCCTGCTGCGCAACGGCCGGCTCCTGACGATGATGGAGCGGCTGGCGGCGGAGACGCGGCACGGCGTGGCGCTGATGGGGATGGTCGGCACGCACGTGCAGATGTTCAGCTGGGCCGCGGGAGCGTGCGCCTGCGGCCGCGAGCTCAAGCCCGGGGCGTCGGAGCCGGTGTCGCAGAGCGTCGCCGGGCTGCTGCTGCTCGCCACCCAGGGTCAGGAGCTGCGCAACGGCCTGCTGCGCCGCCTCAACGCGGAGGCGCCCGCCGACCGCAAGTTCAACCAGCCCGAACTGATCCAGCGGATGCGGATCTTCGAAGCCCAGGGCCATGCGGCGGGCGAGAGCGGCTTCGTCGACGGGGCCGCGATGTGCGCGATCCTGCTGCCGCGCGAGGCGGGCGAGCGCGAGCGGGATCGTGGTCGCGCGGCATCCTCTACCGCCCCGCCGAGGCCGAGCCCGACGACCTGCTCGACCGCCTGCGACTGGCGGTGGCGCGGTGCACCGACAGCGTCGCCGTCCGCGACGTCGCCGGCGCCGAGCTGGTGCAATAGCGCAAGGTCGCCTGCGGTCGTCACGATGTCGTGCTTCATCAAGACGGGCGGCGCGCCCCACCGCTAGGCCCTCGCCATGACCGGGATTTCCATGCGTGGCTGAGCGTCGGGTGGCCATCGTCACCGGGGCCGGCTCGGGCATCGGTCGCGCGCTGGTCGGGCTGCTCGCCGCCGACGGCTGCGCGATCGTCGCCCTCGGCCGCTCGGTCGCGCCGCTCGAGTCGCTTAACGAAGAGTTCGCCGGTGCCGAGATCGCCGTCCTCGCCGCCGACATCACCGACGACGACGCGCCGGCGCGCGCAGCCGACATGGCGGTCGAGCGCTTCGGCCGGCTCGACTGGCTGGTCAACAATGCCGGCGTCGGCAAGCCGCTGCCGGTCGACGAGACGACCGACGAGGTGCTCGACTTCTTCCTGAACGTGCATCTGCGCGCGCCGTTTCGCTTCTGCCGCGAAGCGCTGGCGCGGATGGCCGACGGCGGCGCGATCGTCAACCTCGCGTCGAGCTTCGCCATCATCGGGGGCTTGCGCGGCGGCGCCTATTCGGCGGCGAAGTCGGGCATCGTCGGCCTGTCGAAGCACATGGCGGCGCAGTACGGCCCGCGCGGCATCCGCACCAACGTCGTCGCTCCCGGCGTGCTCGAGACGCCGATGACCGCCTATGCCTGGGACCTTCCCCGCTTCCGGCGGATGAATTTCGACATGACCCCTCTCAACCGCACCGGGACCGCGAAGGATGCCGCCCATGCGATTCACTTCCTCCTTTCCGACGCGGCGCGGTTCATCAACGGGCAGGTACTGGCGGTCGACGGCGGCTGGACCGCCACCAAGTTCCTGTCCGAAGCCGCCATCGCCGCGAAAGCCGACGACGTCGTGCGTTGATCGGATGGCGGCGCGCAGGACCCTCCACGGCTGGTCGTTCCGCTGGGACGAGGCGCGGGCGCAGGCCGCCCGCGCCGACGGCTGGTGGGTCGACGAGACGGTCGCCGAGGTCGCCGCGCGCGTCGCTGCCGACACGCCCGGACGCATGCTGATCGCCGACGG
>CAXUEV010000226.1:0-3474 GCA_964250105.1 uncultured Sphingomonadaceae bacterium | reverse complement strand
CCGCCGGCACCGTCGAGCGCTGCGGCGACGATGTCCGCGCGCAGCACCATCCCCGGCCCGCCGCCCGCCGGCGTCGCGTCGACGCTGTGATGCCGGTCGTGCGCGAAGTCGCGGATGTTGCGCGCGTCGAGGCGCCATGTCCCCTCCGCCAGGGCGCGCCCGGCGAGGCTGTGCCCGAGCGGCCCGGGGAACATCTCGGGGTAGAGCGTCAGGACCGTCGCCGTCCACGTCACGCGACGGTCCAGTTCTCGACGCGGAGGTCGGCAATGCCGGCGAAGTCACGTTCGTTGGCCGTGACGAGCGTCAGATCGAGCGATATCGCATGCGCCGCGATCAACCGGTCGAAGCTGCCGCGCTTGAACGGCAGCCGGCCATAGGCCTGGGCCGCCGCGGGATCGAAGGCGAGGACTTCGATCCCGCGTAACAGGATCTCGAGCGCGGCAAGTTGGGCCAAGCTGCGCCCGACGCGCATTTCCGCGAGACAGATCGACGAGGTCACCACCGATCCCAGGCGGCAGGCCGCGAGCCGCCGGCTGGCCGCCGGCGCGCGCCCGCCGACCAGATAGATCGCGATGTTCGAATCGAGCAGAAACTGCGGCTCAGCCGCCATCGCGTTCGCGCTCAAGCCGCTCCCGCTCGATCCGTTCGGACGGGCGTTCGTCGAAACTACGATCGCCGATCGGCGTGATTCCGGGGCACAGGCCGTAGAAGCTGGCGACATCGATGAACTGCGGCTCGTCCGCCACCGGTTCGAATATCCAGCGTCCCTGTTCCTCGCGAACTTCGACGGTCGTTCCCGGCACCGCGCCGAACGACGCCGGCAGGCGGACCGCGCTCGAATTGCCCGACTTGAATATCTTGGTCGTCGCCACGATCGCCTCCGTATACACAGCCCGTATATACTAGTCGACGAACGCCGCGTCTACCGTGATCGTCGCGCTGATCGCCGGCACCGCGGCGGGCGTCAGCGGCACCATGAACGTCCGCCGGTCGGGCTTCTCGATCTCCAATATGTCGCCGGCGCCGAAATTCTCGACCGCGACGACGGTGCCGACGCCGACGCCGTGCGTATCGACGACCGCCAGCCCGATCAGGTCGGCGTGGTAATATTCACCCTCCGCCAGCGGCGGCAGCGTCGCGCGCGGCACGGTCAGCACGGTCCCGCGCAACGCCTCGGCTGCGGTGCGATCGTTGATCTCGGCGAAGCGCGCGATCGCCCCGGCCTTGTCGGGCCGGAGCGACCGGAGCGTCAGCGTGCGTCCGCCGGCGTCGAAGCTGCCGTAGCGCTTCAGGCTGTCCGGCCCGTCGCCGAACAGCCTGAGCCGGACCTCGCCCGCGATCCCGTGCGCGCCGGCGACGGCGGCGAGGGCGACTGCGTCGCTCAGGCGTCGCTCTCGACGGCGGCTTCGGTGTCCGCCGGCGCCTCGACCGGCGCCGGGGCCGCGGCGGCGAGCGCCGCCGCTTCGTCGAGCTCGGCCTGCTTCGCCGCGTTGGTTTCGGCGCGCTCCTTGGCCTTGGCGCCAGGGACGCCCTTGGTCGGGTTCGACTTGGCGGCGCGGGTGCGGATGCCGGCGGCATCGAGGAAGCGCGCAACCCGGTCCGACGGCTGCGCGCCGACCGCCAGCCAGTGGCTGGCACGCTCGCCGTCGAGCTTGATGCGGTCGGCGTTGTCCTTGTTGAGCAGCGGGTTGTACGTGCCGATCTTCTCGATGAACTTGCCGTCGCGCGCGTTGCGGCTGTCGGTGACGACGATACGGTAATAGGGACGCTTCTTCATGCCGCCGCGGGCGAGCCGGATTGCCAGGGACATTCGTAATTCCTTCGATTTCTAGCGTTTGTTGAACTTGTTGAAATTCGCCGGCAAGCCGCCCTGGCCGCCGCCGCCGAGCATCGACGCGATCCCGCCCAGGCCGCCGCCGGCACCGCCGCCCATCTTGCCGAGCATCGCCGCCATGCCCTTCATGCCGCCCATCTTGCGCAGGCGCTTCATCGCGCCTTCCATTTCCTGGTGCATCTTCATCAGCTTGTTGACCTCCTGGACGGTCGTCCCGGCGCCCTTGGCGATGCGGATCTTGCGCTTGGCGTTGATCACCTCAGGGCGCGACCGCTCCTTCGGCGTCATCGAGCATATCACCGCCTCCATCCGCCCCAGCACCTTCTCGTCGACCGCGCCGCTGGCCATCGCCTGCTTGGCCTTGGCCATCCCCGGCAACATCCCGGCAAGCGCGCCGAGGCCGCCCATCTTGCGCATCTGGACCAGCTGCGTGCGCAGGTCGTCCATGTCGAACTGGCCCTTGGCCAGCTTGGCGGCGAGCTTCTCGGCGCCCTCGGCCTCGAAATTCTCCGCCGCGCGTTCGACCAGGCCGACGACGTCGCCCATGCCGAGGATGCGGCCGGCGACGCGTTCGGGATGGAATTCCTCGAGCGCGTCGAGCTTCTCGCCGGTGCCGGCGAACTTGATCGGCTTGCCGGTCACCGCGCGCATCGACAGCGCCGCGCCGCCGCGGGCGTCGCCGTCCATCCGCGTCAGGACGATCCCGGTCAGCGCGACCTCGCCGGCGAACGACGTCGCGACGTTGACCGCGTCCTGTCCGGTCAGGCTGTCGACCACCAGCAGGATCTCGTCGGGCGTGCCGGCCTCGGCGACCGCCTTCATCTCGGCCATCAGCGCCGCATCGACGTGGAGCCGCCCGGCGGTGTCGAGCAGCAGCACGTCGAAGCCCTGGAGCTTCGCCGCCTGCCGCGCCCGCCGCGCGATCTCGACCGGCGCCTGGCCGGCGACGATCGGCAGCGTCGCGACGCCGGTCTGCTCGCCGAGCACACGCAGCTGCTCCTGCGCCGCCGGCCGCTGGACGTCGAGCGATGCCATCAGCACCTTCTTCGCGCTCTTCTCGGTCAGCCGCTTCGCCAGCTTGGCGGTCGTCGTCGTCTTGCCCGATCCCTGCAGGCCGACGACCATGATCACCGCCGGCGGGGTGACGTCGATCGTCAGCCCGACCGCGTCCGCGCCGAGCATCTCGACCAGCGCGTCGTGGACGATCTTGACGACCTGCTGCCCGGGCGTGACCGACCGCGTGACCTCGGCGCCGATCGCGCGCGCGGTCGCCGCGTCGATGAAGTCCTTGACCACCGGCAGCGCGACATCGGCCTCGAGCAGCGCGATCCGCACCTCGCGCATCGCCGCGCGCACGTCGAGCTCGGTCAAGGCGCCGCGGCCGCGGAGCTTGTCGAACACGCCCGCGAGGCGGTCGGAGAGACTGTCGAACATGCGCGGCTTCACTCCGAACGGACAAACCGCCGGCGAGCGAGTCTTCGCTGGCCGGCGGACGTCCGTGGACGCTTGGTTTGGCGATCACCCGCTGGCAATCGTCGTCGCGCCTACGCCACGGCGGCTCCGCGGTCAACCGGCGGCGGCTCGCGGGCCGCGCGCAGCGTCGCCGCCACCAGCGCGTCGGTGGCGCTGACCACGGGCGC
>CAXUEV010000225.1:0-3474 GCA_964250105.1 uncultured Sphingomonadaceae bacterium | reverse complement strand
CGCCGAGCCACAGCAGCACGCCGAAGCCGCCGAGCCGGACGACGACGCCGGCGGCGATGCGCGCCGCCGAACGGCGGCGCGCCGCTTTACGCCGCGCGCTCACATCTCGCCGCGGGCGCGGCGGATGGCGAACCATTTCGCGACATTGGCGTCGTGGGCGGCGAGCGTCTCGGCGAAGACGTGCCCGCCGCGGCCGTCGGCGACGAAATACAGCGCCTTGGTCGGCGCCGGGTCGAGGACGGCGGCGATCGACGCGCGTCCGGGATTGGCGATCGGCCCCTTCGGCAGCCCCGGCTTCAGATAGGTGTTGTAGCCGGTGTCGGCACGTAGCTCCGAGGCGCGGATGCGCCGCCCGAGCGGGCGCCCCTGCGTCAGCGGATAGATCACCGTCGGATCGGCGTCGAGCCGCATCCCCTGCCGCAACCGGTTCGAATAGACCCCGGCGATCAGCCGCCGCTCGGGGCCGAGTGCGGTCTCCTTCTCGACGATCGCCGCGAGGACGACCGCCTCCGCCGGAGTCCTGACGACGCTCGCCGGCGTCCGCTTCTTCCACAGCCGCGCCAGTTCGGCGGTCATCGCCGCCTGCATGTGGCGGACCGCCGCGGCGCGGCTGCTGCCGACGGGGAAGCTGTAGGTATCGGGCAGGACCGAGCCTTCGGCGGGCAGCGGCGTCGGCCCGGTCAGCCCGGGGTTCGCCAGCAGCCGCTCGCGGACCAGCACCGACGGCATCCCCTCCGGGATCGTCACCCGCAGCGCGATGACGTCGCCGCGCTGCATCTGGCGCAGATACGCGCCCCAGCCGCGGCCTTCGGCGAAGCGGTAGATGCCGGCGCGGATCGGCCGGTCGCTGCCGAACAGCCGGGCGAGCAGGCGGAACTGGTTGGCCGAGGCGACGACGTCGGCCTGCTGGAGGCGGTAGGCGGCCCCCGCCAGCGTCGTGCCCGCCGGGATGGCGACGTCGTGGCTGCCCTCGCCCGGCATCCCCCACCACCACGGCGCGAGCAGCAGCGGGATGCCGGCGACCAGCAGCAGAAGGACGAAGCCCCGCGCGATCCGCGTCCCTCGCCGCCCTCGCGCCATCTCAGAGCGCGCGCATGACCAGCGTCGCGTTGGTCCCGCCGAAGCCGAAGCTGTTGTTGAGCACCGCCTTGACGCGGCGTTGCCGGGGGACGTGCGGCACGAGGTCGACGCCGGCGCAGGCGTCCGACGGATTGTCGAGGTTGAGCGTCGGCGGCACGACCTGGTCGCGCATGGCGAGGACGCAGAAGATGCTTTCGACCGCGCCGGCGCCGCCGAGCAGGTGGCCGATCGCCGACTTGGTCGACGACATGCTGACGGTGTCGATCGCCGCGCCGAACAGCCGCCGCACCGCGCCGAGCTCGAGTTCGTCGCCCATCGGCGTCGAGGTGCCGTGGGCGTTGATATAGTCGATGTCCGCCGGCGCCAGTCCCGCCCGCTTCAGCGCCATCGTCATCGAGCGGAACGCCCCCGAGCCCTCGGGATGCGGCGCGGTGACGTGATAGGCGTCGCCGGTCAGGCCGTAGCCGATGACCTCGGCATAGATGTTGGCGCCGCGCGCGCGGGCGTGGTCGAGCTCCTCGAGGCAGACGACGCCGGCGCCTTCGCCCATGACGAAGCCGTCGCGGTCGCGGTCGTAGGGGCGACTGGCGCGGGTGGGATCGTCGTTGAACCCCGTCGACAGCGCGCGCGCCTGGGCGAAGCCGGCGATGCCCAAGGGGCAGATCGCGCCCTCGGCGCCGCCGGCGAGCATGACGTCGGCGTCGTCGAGCGCGATCAGCCGCGCCGCGTCGCCGATCGCGTGCGCGCCGGTCGAGCAGGCGGTGACGACGGCGTGGTTCGGCCCCATCAGCCCGTATTTGATGCTGACCTGCCCCGAGATCAGGTTGATCAGCCGGCCGTGGACGAAGTGCGGGCTGACCCGGCGCGGGCCCTTCTCGAACAGGACAATCGATTCCTTCTCGATGCCGGGCAGCCCGCCGATCCCCGAGCCGATCATGCAGCCGGCGCGGAAGCGCGCCTCCTCGGGCATGTCGGTCAGGCCGGCGTCCTCGAGCGCCTGGCCGGCGGCGTCGATGCCGAAGACGATGAACGGATCGACCTGGCGCAGGACCTTGTGGTCGACCCGCAGCGTCTGGTCGAACGTGTCGCCCTCGCCGTCGCCGTGCTTGACCTCCATGGCGATGCGGCAGGCATAGTCGGCCGGATCGAAGCGCGTGATCGGCCCCGCGCCCGACCTCGACGCGAGGATGTTCGCCCACACCGTCTCGACCCTGGCACCCAGCGGGGTGACCATGCCGACCCCGGTAATCACGACCCGGCGCATCGTGCTTCTCCCAACTGGCGGCAGCCGCCCCTCGCCAAGCAAAACGGCCCCCCGCGAGCGCGGAGAGCCGTGTTCGCGGGCGCACCCGCCGTCATCGTCGACCGTCCCGCCCGCGGCATGCGGGCCGCGGATCTATGCCTTGGCATGCGTTTCGATGAAGCCGATCGCATCCTTGACCGTCAGGATCTTCTCGGCGGCGTCGTCGGGAATCTCGACGCCGAACTCCTCCTCGAAGGCCATGACCAGTTCGACCGTGTCGAGGCTGTCGGCGCCGAGATCGTCGATGAAGCTCGACTCTTCGGTCACCTTGTCGGCTTCGACACCGAGATGTTCGACGACGATCTTCTTCACGCGGTCGGCGGTTTCGGTCATGTTCAACCCTCTTCCGGAAACTTCGGTGGCGCGGTTCCGTGCGTTTGCCGATAGCCGCGCTGACCCGTGCTGACAAGGGTCAGCCCCGGTTAAGGTTAACGTGCAGACCGGCGCCACGTTGCGGTCAACACGTCGGATCACCCGATCCAAGGTCAAGGTATCAGATCATCGCCATACCGCCGTTGACGTGGAGCGTCGCGCCGGTGACGTAGCCCGCCTCGCGGCTGGCGAGATAGGCGACCGCGGCGGCGATCTCGCCGGCGTCGCCCATGCGGCCGGCGGGGATGCGCGCGGTCAGCGCCGCGCCCTGCGCCTCGCCGAGCGCCGCGGTCATCGCCGAGGCGATGAAGCCGGGAGCGACGCAGTTGACGGTGATGCCGCGGCTCGCGACCTCCTGCGCCAGCGCCTTCGACAGGCCGATCAGCCCCGCCTTCGACGCGGCATAGTTGACCTGCCCCGGATTGCCGGTGACGCCGACGACCGACGTCACCGACACGATCCGCCCGAAACGCGCGCGCATCATCGGCCGGCACGCGGCGCGGCACAGGCGGAAGGCGGCTTCGAGATTGACCCGGATCACCGTGTCCCACTCGTCGTCCTTCATCCGCATGGCGAGATTGTCGCGCGTGATCCCGGCGTTGTTGACGAGGATGTCGAGCCCGCCGAGCGCGGTCACCGCCGCCGGCACCAGCGCGTCGACCGCGGCGGCGTCCGCCAGGTCGCACGGCACGATCGCCGCGCGCGGCAGCTCGGCGGCG
>CAXUEV010000224.1:0-3475 GCA_964250105.1 uncultured Sphingomonadaceae bacterium | reverse complement strand
TGCGCCGCGCGCGTCTCGGGCGAGCCTTCGCTCTCGCGGCTCTCCTCCTTCATCTCCTGCTTCGACATGCGCAGGCGGGCGAGGTGGCGGACGATCTGGAGCGGCAGGTCGAACGCGGCGATGGCGATGAGCGCGACGCCGAGGGCGACGAGCAGCGCCGACAGCGCTGCCCCGACCCGCGGCGCCGCAGCGTCGGGCGCGACGGCGCCGAGCGCGAGCAATCCCGGCAGCCGTGCCGACAGGATCGCGCCACCGACACCGAAGATCAGCCCGGCCTTGACCACCGCCTTGCCGAGCTCGACCAGCGACCGGCTGCCGAACACCCGCTTGAGGCCGGCCAGCGGGTCGACCCGGCTGAACTTCGGTTTCAGCGCCGACCACGAGAAATGCGGCGCGGTCAGCAGCGGCCCGGCGGCGGCCCCCGCCACGACCAGCGCCGCGAAGCCGAGCAGCGGCAGCGCTAGCCCGCGGACGAGGCCGCCCAGATGCCGCAGCGGATCGATCGCCGTTGGCGACGCGAAGGTCAGCCCGTCGCGCAGCACGGCGAGGCAGGCGGCGACGAGACCCGGCGCGCCGGTCATCAGCCAGACGACGCCGGCGCCGACGACCAGCGCCGTGCCGAGCTCGCGCGACTGCAGCGTCTCGCCGCGTTCGATCGACTGGCGGCGGCGCTTGTCGGTCGGCGCCTCGGTTTTCTGGTCGGCGTCGGGAGCGTCGGCCATGTCAGCCGCCGAGCAGCACCGCGCCGAGGCGCTCCTGCAGCGTCGCCACCGCGCCGGCCATCGTCGCCGTCATCGCCGGCAGCGCCAGCGCCAGCGCGACGACGCCGGCGAACATCAGCGTCGGGAAGCCGATCGCGAACAGGTTGAGCTGCGGCGCGCTGCGCGCGGTAACGGCGAGGAGCAGGTTGACCAGCAGCAGCACCGCCGCCACCGGCAGCGCCAGCATCAGCCCCGAGGCGAAGGCGAAGCCGCCGAACGCGACGATCCCGCCGAGCAGCGGCACTGCGCTCGTGCCCGGCGGCAGCGTCCGGTAGCTCGCGGCCAGCACCTCGAACAGGCGGAGGTGGCCGTCGAGCGCGAAGAAGGCGAGCCACAACGCCAGCCCGAGCAGGGTCGCCACCACCGGGCTCGTCGCCCCGCCCGGATCGACGATCGTGGCGAAGCCGAGACCCATCGACTGCGACACGACCTCGCCGGCGATCGTCGCGCCGCCGAAGGCGACCTGGAGCATGACCCCGGCGATCGCCCCGATCAGGAGCTCGCCCGCGACCGCGAGCAGGCCGCCGACGCTCGTCAGCTCGACCGGCGCGGCGAGCGGCATCGTGCCGAGGACGAAGACACCGATCGCGCCGCCAAGACCGATGCGGACCCGCAGCGGCACGAGCATCGCGCCGATGCCGGGGAGCAGCGCCAGCGCCGCCGATGTCCGCAGGCTGGCGAACAACAGCCGCCCGGCCTCGCGCTCAGGCTGCCCGAGCCAGTCGGCGATCATCGCAGCAAGCCCGGTATCCGATCGTAGAGTTCGAGCGTGAAGTCGCCCAGCACGCGCAGCATCATCGCGCCGAACAGCGCCAGAGTCAGCAGCGTCGCGACCAGCTTGGGCACGAAGCTCAGCGTCGCCTCGCTGATCGAGGTCGCCGCCTGGACCAGCCCGACGACCAGCCCGACCGCCAGCGCCGGCAGCACCGCCGGACCGATCAGCCTGACCAGCACCCACAGCATCGCCTGGAGCGCGTCGACGACGAGATCGGAGCCCATCGCTAACCGACCGCAACGAAGCTGCCGGCGAGCGAGCCGAGCATCAGCGCCCAGCCGTCGACCATAACGAACAGCAGCAGCTTGAACGGCAGCGAGATCAGGGTCGGGGAGACCATCATCATGCCGAGCCCCATCAGGATGCTCGCCACCACCAGATCGATGACCAGGAACGGCAGGTAGATGAGAAAGCCGATCTGGAACGCGGTCTTCAACTCGCTGGTGGCGAACGCCGGCAGAAGTAGCGTCATCGGCACCGCCGCGGGGGTGGCCATGGGTCCGGAATGGCTGAGGTTGGCGAACAGCCGCAGGTCTTTCTCGCGGGTCTGCGCCATCATGAAGTCGTGGAGCGCGGCGCCGCCGCGCGCGATCGCCGCCTCGGCCGGTAGCGTCTGCGCAGCGAACGGGGCATAGGCCTCGCGCTCGATGCGGGCGAAGGTCGGCTGCATGACGAACAGCGTCAGGAACAGCGCCAGCCCGACCAGCACCTGGTTCGGCGGCGCCTGACCGAGCCCGATCGCCTGCCGCAGGATCGCCAGCACGATGATGATCCGGGTGAAGCCGGTCATCATCAGCAGCACCGACGGCAGCACCGTCAGCAGCGTCATCAGCAGCAATATCTGCAGCGGCAGCGCCAGTCCCTTGCCGCCGGCGAGCGCGGCGACGCCGTCGAGCGCGGTCACGGCTGGGTTCCGCCGGGCCGCTCGCCGGCATCGAGCAGGGTCGTCGCCGTCCGCGAGGCGGCGAGCAGCAGGCGGCGGCCGTCGAACTCGACGACGATCAGGCGCGCGCCGGAACCGAGCGCCAGCGTCGCCACCGGCCGCAGCACCGACACCGCCGGAGTGCCCGCCGCCCCGATCCAGCCACGCCGCGCCGCATACCACAGCCCGGCGAGGAGCAGGACGACGAGCGGCAGCGCCACCGCCAGCCGCGCCAGATAGTCGCCGACGCTCACGGCCCTGTGACGATCTCGAGAATACGGACGCCGAAACGGTCGCCGATGGTGACGATCTCGCCTTTGGCCAGCAGCCGGTCGTTGATCAAGATGTCGATGCGCTCGTCGCTGCGACGATCGAGTTCGAAGGTTGCGCCCAGCCCGAGCGCGGTCAGCGCGGCGAGCGTAAGCCGTGCCGAGCCGACCTCGACGCGCAGCCGCACCTCGACCGCGGCGAGCGCGCCGAGCGGCAGCGGACCGTCTTCGCGGTCGAAGGCTCCGGGCGACAGTGCGTTCATAATGTCTCCTGCGTGGCGGGAACGACGTCGCCCGCGGCGGCGACGGTGACGCGGTAGCCGCCGGCGTCGGAGGTGACGGTGCCGCGAGCAAGTGCGTGATTCCCGAGGCACAGCGCGATGTCGCGGCGCGTATCGATCGGCACGACGTCGCCGACCCGGAGCGCGACCGCCGCGGCGAGGCTGATGCCCCGATCGTGCAGCACGGCGCGGACGGTGAACGGCGTCGCCTCGAGCGTCTCGCGCAGCCGGTGCGCCCAGGCCGCCGCGTCGCCGGGCGGCGTCGCGACGGTGGCCGCTTCGGCAAGTGCCACGGCGAAGCCGAGACGGAAAACGTGGCCGCCGGCGGTGGCGTCGACCGTGAAGCGCGGAATCCGGTCGTCGGTGCCGCCGGGCGACCAGCCCGCCGTTCCGGCCCAGGTGATGTCGACCGCGGCGAGGATCGCCGTGTGGAGATCGGCGCGCGCGCGGCCGACGCTTGGCGCCGA